>NZ_JBEZBW010000014.1:0-129231 GCF_040647305.1 Saccharothrix sp. NPDC042600
CGGTAACGGCTGGAGTTGACCGGTACTAATAGGCCGAGGACTTGCTACGAAGACGCTACGCATCCACTGTGCGGTTCTGAAAGAACCGAACCAGACCCTGACCGGTCGTGACGACGGTTGTGGGCCTGTTGAGCGGTAATTTCATAGTGTTTCGGTGGTCATAGCGGTTGGGGAACACCCGGTCCCATTCCGAACCCGGTAGTTAAGCCTTCCAGCGCCGATGGTACTGCACTCGTGAGGGTGTGGGAGAGTAGGACGCCGCCGAACATTCTTTCCCTCAGGGGCACCCGACGACTCGGGTGCCCCTGAGGGCTTTTTTGCGTTACGGTCCCGCCATGGCGGACGTCCACCGGCACCACGACCTGGCGGAGTTCTGGGCCCTGACCAGGGACTTCTACATCGCGGACCCGGTCCTGCACACCGTGCCCATCACGGCGGCGGAACTCCGGCTCCGCAACCCGATCCCGGACGACGAACCGCCGCTGCTGGTCACCGTCACCGACGGCGGCCGGGTGGTGGGCGCGGCCCTGCGCACACCGCCGTTCCCCCTGGAGGTCACGGGGCTGCCGGTGCGGTGGGCGCCGGCCGTGGCCGAGGCGTTGGCGCACCAGGACGTCGAGCTGCCCGGGGTCGGTGGTCGGCGGGACTCCGTCGAGGCGTTCGTCCTCGCCTGGACCGAGCGCACCCGCTGGAACGCCGAGGAGCGGCAGTCGCTCCGGCTGTTCCGGCTGGGCGAGCTGGACCCGCCGCGGGACGTCCCCGGCACGGCCCGGCTCGCGACGGAGGCCGACATGGACCTCCTCGTCCGCTGGCACTACGCGTTCGTGGACGAGTCGGTCCCGCACGAGCCGGACCTGGACCGGTCGCGGTGGTTCGTGGAGCGCGCCCTGGCGGTCGGCACGGGTCAGGTGCTGTGGCTCGACGGCGACAAGCCGGTCTCGTTGGCCGCCGCGAGCACCCCGTTGTCGGGCATGTCGAGGGTCGCCCCGGTCTACACGCCGCCGGAGCACCGCGGGCGCGGGTACGGCTCGGCGGTCACGGCCGCGGTGTCCCAGTGGGCGATGGAGGCGGGCGCTGAGCACGTGGTGCTGTTCACCGACCTGGCCAACCCGATCTCGAACTCGATCTACCAGCGCATCGGGTACCGGCCGGTGACCGACGCGGCGGAGTTCGCCTTCACCGAGCCCGCTCCGGGACGTGGCTGAGCAGGTCGCCCGGCTGGCACTGCAACACCTCGCACAACGCGGTGAGCGTGCTGAACCGGATGGCGCGCGCCCGCCCGTTCTTGAGGATCGACAGGTTGACGACCGTCACGCCGACCCGTTCGGACAGCTCGGTCAACGTCATCCCGCGCTCGGCCAGCAGCCGGTCGAGGTGCACCTGGACGCTCACACCGTTCCCTCAAGCTCCTCGCGCATCGCAGCGCTGGTCCGCACGATCTTCGCCAGGGACAGCATGCCGAGTCCGGTGACGATCGCCCACCACGGGGCGTCCCACTCGGTCATGAAGTCCATGACGTGCGACGGCACGACGGTGGTCCGCCGCTGCAACCAGGTCCGGGCGAGGGCCTCGACCAGCGTGGTGGCGGGCAGGGCGACCAGCAGGTACCGGCCGAACCGCCGCACGCGGTCGGCGGTGGCGTCGGTGTGGATGCCGTGCCGGGTGGCGTGTTCGAGCAGGAGGACGAGCAGCAGGAACGCGCCGGCGGTGGCGAACGCGGAGGGGGCGTGCTCCAGGAACCCGAGCACCTGGTCCCACCAGGTCGGCTCGGCCAGGCAGACCCGCACGCCGGTCGGGTGCACCCGGGTCACGCCCCGGTAGGCCTCCAGGCTCGCCGGTCCCGACGGCAGGACCCGGCCGGTGGTGAAGCACAGCTCGAACGCGAGCGCTTGGTAGAGCTTCATCAGCGCGCCGAACGCGAACCCGACCGCGGTGGCGGCCCACAGGAACCGGACGACCCGGGTGAACGACCGGAGCGGGTCCATCAGACCGTGCCCTCCAACTCGGCCCGCATCTCCGCGCCCGCGTCGAGCACCCTGGCCAGGCTCACCAGCCCCAGCCCGGTCAGCACGGCCCACCAAGGGAAGTCCCAGTCGCCGACGAACGACCACGTGTCGTAGGGCGCGAGCAGCCACCGGGTCAGCGCCTCCACGAACGTCGAGACCGGCAGCGCGACCAGCAGGAACAGCCCGTACCCGCGGACGTCGTCGGCGGTGTGGGTGTTGTGCGCGCCCAGGCGTTGCGCCCGGACCAGCAGGACGAGCAACAGCAGCAGCGCGCCCACGTACACCACCGAAGTGGGCGTGTGGAGGAGCAGGCTCAGCGCGCGCTCCCCGCCGGTCGGCGTCTCGATGCACGTCTCGCGCCACGTGTCACGTACGCACACCGGTTTGCGCAGGGCGTCGAGCACGGTGCCGAAGAGCCCGCCGACCAGCAAGAACGCGCTGAGCCCGGTGATGGCCGTGACGACTCCGAGCAGCGGTTGTAAGTGGTTCCCCCGAGATGACGACACGATCCCCCCATATCGTTTTTCGATGTTATCGAGAAACGATACCCCCGAAGAGCTCGCGCGTCACCGGACGGCCACGCGCCGCCGACGAGAACACCAGGGACGTCGTCGTGTCGCCGTACCGCTGGGCCTGCTCGACCAGCTCCTCCAGCTCCACCATCGACCGGCACACCACCCGCAGCAGCCAGCAGTCGTCCCCGGTCACGTGGTCGGCGTCGAGGACCTGCGCCATGGTCACGATCCGCTCCCGGAACCGGGGCGTGTCCAGGCTGCGCACCCGCACCCGCACGATGGCCTCGATCGGCAGCCCCAGCCGCTGCGGCGACACCACCGCCCGGTACCCGGTGATCACCCCGGCCTGCTCCAGCCGCCGCACGCGCTCGGTCGTCGCGGGCGCGGACAGGGACACGCGCTTGGCCAGCTCGGTGAACGTCATCCGCCCGTCCCGCTGGAGCAGGTCCAGCAACTTCCAGTCCAGGTCGTCCAGTTCCACCGTGGAATCGTAGGCACAAGGCCGCGAACACCTGGACTTCCGCCTGTGCTCGGCCACGGCCGCCAAGCAGGATTTCCACCATGACGAACACGCTGCGCTTCAGCCCCGCCGACCCCGCCACCGCCGCCGCGTTCTTCGCCGCCGAACTGTCCTTCGAGGCCGACCCGGACGACGTCGTCCGCGACATGAAGGAAGGCACGACCGCCGGCTTCCAGCTCGTGGAGGCGCGCAGCCGGGAGGCGTTCGCCAAGGCCCGCATCCCCGGCGCGATCAACCTGCCGCACTGGGAGGTGGACGCGGAGACGACGAAGGACTGGGACCGCGACCTGGTCTACGTCGTCTACTGCGAGAGCTTCGAGTGCAACGCCGCCACCAAGGGCGCGCTCAAGCTGTCCACGCTCGGGTTCCGGGTGAAGCGGCTGGCCGGCGGCATCCGGGCGTGGCTGGACGCGGGCTACCCGGCCGAGGGCAGCGAGGTCGAGCGCCCCGGCAACCTCCACGGCATCACGTGCGACTGCTGATCTACTCTCGGTCGGGTGACGCGCCTGCTCGTGCTGCAACCCGATGACAGCGACCCGATCGCCCGCCTCGGCGACTGGCTGACCGCCGCCGGGGCGGTGCTCGACGTCGTGAAGCCGTACGAGCGGCCCGTGCCGGAGACGCTCGACGGGTACGCCGGCGTGGTGTGCCTGGGCGGCGCGATGGGCGCGCTGGACGACGCCGAGCACCCGTGGCTCGCGGACGTCCGCAAGCTGCTCTCGCACGCCGTCGCCAAGCGGGTGCCGACGCTGGCGATCTGCCTGGGCGCGCAACTGCTCGCGGTGGCCAACGGCGGCCAGGTGCGGCGCAACCCGCAGGGGTTCGAGGTCGGTGTGCTGCTGGTGGCCAAGCGGGACGTGGCGGGCGCGGACCCGCTGTTCGCGGACCTGCCGTGGACGCCGGACGTGCTCCAGTTCCACCAGGACGAGATCGGGTTGCTGCCGCCGACCGCGGAGCTGCTCGCGTCCTCGCCGAAGTGCGCGAACCAGGCGTTCCGGGTCGGGGAGAACGCCTACGGCATCCAGTTCCACATCGAGACCACGCCCGAGGTCGTGCTGCGGTGGGCCGCCGGCGCGCCCGACACCGCCGCGTCCGCCCGCCTCGACCCGGAGCGGCTCGACCAGGGCCACGAGGACATCGCCGAGGTGTGGCAGCCGTTCGCCGAGAGGTTTGTCCGCCTCGCGGCCGGGGAACTCGCGCGGCAACGGAACCTGCCGCTGGTGTGACGAACCTCCGCCGATGTGAGTGTTCATCGGCCGTCAAGGTAGCGTTCATCCACGACTGTGTCGGTTCAGCCGGAGGAATCAGCGTGGATGCCTCGCTCCTCGTCATCATCGTCGTCATAACAGCGTTGGCATTCGACTTCACCAACGGCTTCCACGACACCGCCAACTCGATGGCCACGTCCATCGCGACCGGCGCGCTCAAGCCCAGGACGGCCGTGGCGTTCTCCGCCGTGCTGAACCTGGTCGGCGCGCTGCTGTCGGTCGAGGTCGCCAAGACCATCTCGGGCGGCATCGTCGACGACGCCCGGATCACCCCGGCCGTGGTGTTCGGCGGCCTGGTCGGGGCGATCATGTGGAACCTGGTGACCTGGTACGTGGGTCTGCCGTCGAGTTCGTCGCACGCCCTGTTCGGCGGGTTGATCGGCGCGACGTGGATCGCGTCGGGCGCCGACGCCGTGCACTTCGCGAAGGTGGTCGACAAGGTCGTGGTGCCGTCGATCGCCGCGCCGCTGGTCGCGGGCATCGTGGCGCTGCTGGCCACCTACCTGACCTACCGGCTGACCAAGCGGGCCAAGGCGTCGGTGGCGGCCAAGGGCTTCCGGGCCGGGCAGGTCGCGTCGGCGGCGCTGATGTCGCTGGCGCACGGCACGAACGACGCCCAGAAGACGATGGGCATCATCACGCTGACCCTGATCACCGCGGGCACCCTCGCGCCCGGCGCCGAGCCGCCGCTGTGGGTGATCCTCAGCGCGGCCATCGCCATCGCCCTGGGCACCTACCTGGGCGGGTGGCGCATCACGCACACCATGGGCAAGGGCTTGACCACGATCGAGGCCCCGCAGGGCTTCGCGGCGCAGACCAGCGCGGCGACGGTGATCATGGCGTCCTCGCACCTGGGTTTCGCGCTGTCCACCACGCACGTGGCGTCCGGCGGCATCATGGGCTCCGGCCTGGGCCGCCGCATCGACGGCGTGCGGTGGGGCGTGGCCGGGCGGATGGCGCTGGCCTGGATGCTCACGCTGCCCGCCGCGGGCATCGTCGGTGCGCTGGCCGGGAAGGTCGCGTCCACCGGCACGGTCGGCGTCGTCGTCGTGGCCGTGGCGGGCGTGGCCGTGTCGCTGGGCATCTGGCTGTTGTCGCGCCGGGAGCCGGTGCGGCCCGAGCACATCGTGGACGAGATCGCGGCGCAGGCCGAGACGCACAAGGTGGCGGCATGAAGGTCGACTGGGCGGCGCTGGGCACCGTCTTCGGCGTGAGCCTCGGCGTGGTGCTGGGGCTGGTGGTGCTGTTCGCGGTGGCGCTGCGGGCGCTGTCGGTGCGGGAGGACGCGCGGGAGCGCGGCGGGTCGGCGGTGGTGGCCACCGGGGTCGCCGGCGCGTGCCTCGTGGCGTGCGTGACCGTCGTGTTGTTCGGTATCTACTTGATCGTGGCACGCTGACGCTTCACCGCCCGGGTTCCGGGACTACGGTGTTCGTCGATGACCGATCCAGCGCGCACCCCGACGTCCCCCGCTCGGTTCGGCCTGACCGAGGCACGCGGCGGCGACCACCTGCGGGCGGCCGGGTGGTGGGCCGACCGCCGACCGTCCGAAGGGGCCGAGCCGATCCTGTGGGCGCTGTCCCGCAGCCCCGACCCGGACCTGGCGCTGCTCGGCGTGGACCGGCTGCGCGTGGCGCTGGGCGACGCGTGGGCCGAACTGGACGACGCGTTGCGCGCCGGCGACGTGCTGCGCGGTCGGCTGCTGGCGGTGCTCGGGTCGTCCACCGCGCTGTCGGACTTCCTGGTCGCCAACCCGACGCGGTGGCGGTCCCTGGCCGGGGCCGAACCGGTGGACGCGGAGTCGTTCGCGCCGGCGCTGGTCGCCGCCGTCGAGGGGCTGACCGGCGCGGACGCGGTGCGGGCGCTGCGGCTGGAGTACCGGGCGCTGCTGTGCCGGGTCGCGGCCGAGGACCTGGCGCACGTGGTCGAGCCCGAGCTGCCGTACGTCAGCTACGACGACGTGGCCGGGCTGCTGTCCGACCTGGCCGTGGCGGCTCTCAAAGCCGCCCTGGACGTGGCGCGCCGGCAGGTGCCGCGCTCGGACGAGTGCCGCCTGGCCGTGATCGCGATGGGCAAGTGCGGCGCGCGGGAGCTGAACTACGTCAGCGACGTGGACGTGGTGTTCGTCGGCGAGGGCGACATCGGCGTGGCGACCCGGCTGGCCAGCACGATGATGCAGGTCGCGGGCCAGTCGTGCTTCGAGGTGGACGCGGCGCTGCGCCCCGAGGGCAAGGCCGGCGCGCTGGTGCGCACCCTGGACGGGCACGCGTCCTACTACCGGCGGTGGGCGCGGACCTGGGAGTTCCAGGCGCTGCTCAAGGCCCGGCCGGTCGCCGGCGACGAGGAGCTGGGGCAGCGGTACCTGGAGGTCGTGCGGCCCCTGGTGTGGACGGCGGCCGAGCGCGCGGACTTCGTGCCCGACGTGCAGGCCATGCGCCGCCGCGTGGAGGACCACGTGCCGCTGGGCCTGGCCGACCGGGAGCTCAAGCTGGGCCGGGGCGGCCTGCGGGACGTCGAGTTCGCCGTGCAGCTGCTGCAGCTCGTGCACGGGCGCGGGGACGAGGCGCTGCGCATCCCGACGACCACGGCGGCGCTGGCGGCGTTGGGCCGCGGCGGGTACGTGGGGCGCACGGACGCCGCCGACTTCGGCCGCGCCTACCGGTTCCTGCGCACCCTTGAGCACCGGTTGCAGCTCCAGCGGCTGCTGCGCACCCACCTGTTCCCGGCCGACGACGACACGACGGCGCTGCGCTGGCTGGCGCGCGCGGCGGGGTTGCAGGGCGAGGGCGGGCTGTCCGAGGGGCAGGTGCTGCTGGCCGAGTTCCGCAAGCGCGCGAACCAGGTGCGGCGGCTGCACGAGAAGCTGTTCTACCGGCCGCTGCTGCAAGCCGTGGCGAACGTGCCGACCGAGGCGTTGCGGCTGACCACCGGCGAGGCCGCCGCCCGGCTGGCCGCCCTCGGCTACGCCGCGCCGGACGGGGCGTTGAAGCACATCGAGGCGTTGACCCGCGGGGTGTCGCGGCGGGCGCGCATCCAGACGGCGCTGCTGCCGGTGCTGCTGGACCTGCTCGCGACCACGCCCGACCCGGACGGCGGGCTGCTGTCCTACCGGCGGGTGTCCGAGGCGTTGGCCGAAACGCCCTGGTACCTGCGGCTGCTGCGGGACGAGGGCACGGTCGTGGACCGGCTCGCGGCCCTGCTCGGCACGTCCAAGCTGGTGCCGGACCTGCTGGTGCGGGCGCCGGAGGTGCTGCGACTCTACGCTGACACCGCCGCGCTGGCCGGGCGGGACCCGATGACCATCGGCAACCCGCTGCGCAGCACCGTGTCCCGGTACAACGACCTGGACCGCGCGGTCGCCGCCGCCCGGTCCCTGCGCCGGCACGAGCTGCTGCGCGTGGCGTCGGCGGACCTGCTCGGGCTGGTGCCGCTGCGGACGGTGTGCGTGTCGCTGTCCGAGGTGTGGGTGGCGGTGTTGCAGGCCGCCCTGGACGCCGTGCTGCGGTCGTCGGGGGAGCCGGTGGCGTCCCTGGCCGTGATCGGCATGGGCCGGCTGGGCGGGCGTGAGCTGGGGTACGGGTCGGACGCGGACGTGATGTTCGTGTGCGAGCCGCTGGACGGCGTGTCGGACTCCGACGCGGCGCGGTGGGCCAGTTCCGTGGTGGAGAAGGTGCGGCGGCTGCTGTCCGCGCCCTCGCAGGACCCGCCGTTGCAGGTGGACGCCGACCTGCGGCCGGAGGGGCGGCAGGGGCCGTTGGTGCGGACGTTCGAGTCCTACCGGGCGTACTACGCGCAGTGGTCCGAGCTGTGGGAGGCCCAGGCGCTGCTGCGCGCCCGGTTCATCGCCGGCGACGCGGAGCTGGGCGCGCGGTTCCTGGAGATGGTCGAACCCGTCCGGTACCGGGCGCAGGGCCTGGACGCGGCGTCCGTGCGGGAGATCCGGCGCATCAAGGCGCGTGTCGAGGCCGAACGGCTGCCGCGCGGCGCGGACCCGTCCCTGCACACCAAGCTGGGCCGCGGCGGGCTCGCCGACGTCGAGTGGACCGTGCAGCTGTTGCAGTTGCAGCACGCCTTCGCCGTGCCGTCGCTGCGCACCCCGTCCACGGTGCGCGGGCTGCGCGCCGCGGAGGAGGCCGGGCTGGTGACCGCCGACGACGCGTCCGCGCTGCGCGAGGCGTGGGTGATGGCGACCCGGGCGCGCAACGCGATCGTGCTGGTCCGCGGGAAGGCCGGGGACCAGCTCCCGACCGCCGGGCGCGACCTGGCCGCGGTGGCGGGCGTGATGGGGCACCCGGGCGACCCGGGCGAGTTCCTCGACGTCTACCGCCGGACCACCCGCCGTGCACGGGCGGTGGTCGAGCGCGTCTTCTACGGTTCGTGAACACTGGAGAGCGTGAAGGCGATTGCGCAGAACTCGTTCGGAGACGTGGACGTCCTCTCGCTCCAGGAACTGCCCGACCCCGCGATCAGCTTCGACCAGGTGCTGGTGGAGGTGCGCGCGGCGGGCGTGAACCCCGTCGACCGGCTCATCCGCCTCGGCTACGCCAAGGACACCCTGCCCCACCACTTCCCGCTCATCCCCGGCTGGGACGTGGCCGGCGTGGTGCGCGCCGTCGGACCCGCCGTCGAGGGGTTCAAACCGGGGGACGAGGTGTTCGGCTACCAGCGCAAGGACCACGTGCAGCACGGCACGTACGCGGAACTCATCGCCGCCACCGAACGCGGCCTGTGGCACAAGCCCGCCGCGCTGTCGTTCGAGGAGGCCGGCGGGCTGGCGCTGACCGGGCTCACGGCGTTGCAGGCGCTGCGCAAGGTCGGGGTGGCGCAGGGCGACACGGTGCTCGTGCACGCCGCCGCCGGCGGGGTGGGGCACCTGGCCGTGCAGGTCGCGCGCGTGCTGGGCGCGTCCCGGGTCATCGGCACCGCGTCCCCGCGCAACCACGACTACCTGCGCTCACTGGGCGCCGAACCGGTGTCCTACGGGGACGCCCTGGTCGACAACGTGGCCGAACTCGTCGGCGGGGACGGCAAGGTGGACGTCGCGTTCGACTGCGTGGGCGGCGCGGCGCTCAACGACTCGCCCGCGCTGGTCCGCGACGCGGCCCGGATCGTGTCCATCGTGGACACCAACGTGCTGGAGATCGGCGGCGCCTACGCCTACGCCAAGCCCGTCCAGGCGGACCTGGAGTGGCTGGCCCGGCACGCCGAGAGCGGCGAGCTGAAGGTGACGGTGCAGCAGACGTTCCCGCTGGCGCAGGCCGCGGAGGCGCACAGGCTGCTCGAAGGCAGGCACGTGCGCGGCAAGATCGTGCTGACGGTCTGAGGGGTTGTCGGGGCCTCCCGGGTTCGGCGGGAGGCCCCGGTCCCGTCTCTCAGTCCTCGTCGACCGTGGGGACGGAGGTGAGCAGCTCGACCACCCACTCCTCCACGAACGAGTCGTCTCCGTCCTCGTCCGGCACGAGCCGGTTGGAGACCTTGACGCCCAGGCCGAGCACGTCGGCGGCGCCGATCGCCTCGATCGCCTCGGCGGCGGAGTCGAAGATGTTGGTGGACAGCACCTGTGCGGTTGCGACGTCATCAGACACGGCGCGACCCTAACCGCCCACCACGATCGTGCGACGACCTACCCCTGGTGCACAGGGTGTTCGCGGGCGCGCACGCAGCGTGGACAGGGGTATGCCATCCAGCTGCACGCATTGACTATTGGTGGTTGTTCTGCGGAAACTGACGGGGCTCCTGGGGGAGATGAACGTTCGCACGCGTGCGCCCGGACGAAGGACGTCATGGACGACGAGATCCACCAGCACCACCGCAAGAAGAACAACGCCGCGCTGAAGGTCGGCCTGGTAGTCCTCGGCGTGCTCGTGCTGCTGGGCGTCGTCCAGGCGGCCACGGCGGGCACCGTGGGCATCGGCGCGCTCAGCGTCACCTTCCAGTCGAGCACCCCGACGACCACCCAGAGGACATCCGCGACCGAACTGGACGGCGCCCTCGGCGGCACGACCACCACCACGGACCAGACCCCCACCACGACGGCGGAGACCAAGGTCGCCACCGGCTCGTGGAAGGTCGCCCGCGGCCTGCTGACGGTGGAGGTGACCAGGGTGGAGAACGCCGGCGGCCGGCTGCGCCTGCACGTGACGGCCATAAACGCCAGCACGGCGAAGATGGACCTGCCCGTGGCCTCCGTCTCGGCCGTCGACGACACGAACCGCGACTACGGCGCGTCCCTGTCCACCAGCAAGTGGCCGGCGTCGATCGCGAAGAACTCCAGCATCAGCGGGTACGTGGAACTGGACCAGCGGGTGCCTTCGCAGGCTTCCTCGCTGACCCTCACGTTCTCGGGCATCATCGGCCAACTCGCCCCCACGGGCGGCGAGGTCTCGGTGACGGGCGTGCCCGTTCCGCGGTAGCCGTTGCCTGCTCTCGACCCCGGAAGGCCCGGTGCTCCTCAGCGAACACAGGGCCTTCCGTCATCCAGAGCCCCACTCGACGCGACGCGAACCGTGCCGAACGACAGAGGGCCGGGTGACTGGAGCAGTCACCCGGCCCTCGGCCTTCGGTCAGGACGGCCTCTCCGGGTCAGAAGGCCTGGAGACGGCCCGTGTGGGGCTTCAACCGGTGGCCGGTCGAAGCCCCGCACCGATCACACGTCGTAGTACAGCGCGAACTCGTACGGGTTCGGGCGCAGGCGCAGCGGGTCGATCTCCTGCTCGCGCTTGAACGCGATCCAGGTGTCGATCACGTCCGGCGTGAACACGCCGCCCTCCAGCAGGAACTCGTGGTCGCTCTCCAGGCTGTCCAGCACGGCGTCCAGCGAGGCCGGGACCTGCTTGACGTCGCGGGCCTCCTCCGGCGGCAGCTCGTAGAGGTCCTTGTCGATCGGGGCCGGCGGCTCGATCTTGTTCTTCACGCCGTCCAGGCCCGCCATCACCATGGCCGAGAAGGCCAGGTACGGGTTGCCCGACGAGTCGGGGCAGCGGAACTCGATGCGCTTGGCCTTCGGGTTGTTGCCCGTGATCGGGATGCGGACGCACGCCGAGCGGTTGCGCTGGGAGTAGACCAGCGACACCGGGGCCTCGTAGCCCGGCACCAGGCGGTGGTAGGAGTTCACCGTCGGGTTGGTGAACGCCAGCAGCGACGGCGCGTGGTGCAGGATGCCGCCGATGTAGTGGCGCGCGGTGTCGGACAGGCCCGCGTAGCCGGACTCGTCGTGGAACAGCGGCGCGCCGTCCTTCCACAGCGACTGGTGGGTGTGCATGCCCGAGCCGTTGTCGCCGAACAGCGGCTTCGGCATGAAGGTGACGGTCTTGCCCGCCTGCCACGCCGTGTTCTTGATGATGTACTTGAACAGCATCAGGTCGTCGGCCGCGTGCAGCAGCGTGTTGAACCGGTAGTTGATCTCGGCCTGGCCGGCGGTGCCCACCTCGTGGTGCGCGCGCTCGACGGAGAAGCCGTTGCTCTCCAGGTTCAGCACCATCTTGTCGCGCAGGTCGGCGTAGTGGTCGGTCGGCGTGACCGGGAAGTAGCCGCCCTTGTACTTGACCTTGTAGCCGCGGTTGCCGCCCTCTTCCTCACGGCCGGTGTTCCACCAGCCGGAGATCGAGTCGATCTCGTGGAAGGACGCGTTCGCGGTCGTGTCGAAGCGGATCGAGTCGAAGATGTAGAACTCCGCCTCGGCGCCGAAGTACGCGGTGTCCGCGATGCCCGACTCGGTGATGTACTGCTCCGCCTTGCGCGCGATGTTGCGCGGGTCGCGGCTGTACGCCTCGCGGGTGAACGGGTCGTGCACGAAGAAGTTGACGATCAGCGTCTTCTCGATCCGGAACGGGTCGATGCGCGCCGTGTAGAGGTCGGGCAGCAGGAGCATGTCCGACTCGTGGATCGACTGGAAGCCGCGCACCGACGAGCCGTCGAACGCGAGGCCCTCCTCGATGGCGTCGGCGTCGAACGCGGATGCCGGGAGCGTGAAGTGCTGCATCACGCCGGGCAGGTCGCTGAAGCGGACGTCGATGAACTTCACGCCCTCGTCGGAGATGAACTTCAGGACCTCGTCGGGATTCTTGAACACCCTCGTCGACTCCTCTACTGCGGTGGGGGCGTGGTTGTTCGCCGCGGTGTCTGGCGGCCTGCCATCGGGGCCGACGCTAAGACCGCGGTGTTGCCCAGCAATCACCCTGATGTTTCGCCAGTGTTAACGGGCCGCCCGGGACGGGCAACCCGACCTGCCCATCCTCACCCGCTGAGCACGGCCTTACTCTGGTGGGGTGAGCAAGTGGACCGGTTCGTGGCTGTCAGGACCCCGCTCGGCACTTGAGCCGGGCGCCGACTCCGGCGACGGCACCGCCCAACGCTGGCGCGGCGAACGCCTGGGCCTCCCGCGGTCGGGCCCGGGAGCGGTGGCCGGCACGGGCCGCCGCGCGTTCGCGATCCTGCTCGACTTCGCCCTGGCGATGGGCGTGGCCAGCGTCTTCACCTACCCGGAGCTGCCCAGGAACTGGAGCCTGCTCGCCTGGTTCGCCATCACGGTGATCGGGGTGGGCTTCTTCGGCTTCACCCCGGGCCACGCGGTCTTCGGCCTGCGCGTGGCCAGGACCGACGGCTCCGCCACCGTGGGCCTACCCCGAGCAGCCCTCCGCTCACTGCTCATCTTCCCCATCATCCCAGCCGTGATCTGGGACGCCGACGGCCGCTGCCTACACGACAAAGCCTCCGCCACCATCGTCCTCCGCGCCCGCTAACCCCCACCCGCGCCACCCCGACCAGCCACCCGCGCCGCCCTCCAGCCAGCCACACGCCCCTCGGCCGTCCACACGCCGCGCGCCGGCCCGACGCGCCCCGCCCCGGGCCGACGCGCACCGCGCCGGGCCGAACACGCACCGCCCCGGCCGAACACGCACCGTGCCAGCGGACACGCACCGTGCCAGCGGACACGCGCCGTGCCAGCGGACACGCGCCGTGCCAGCGGACACGCGCCGTGCCAGCGGACACGCGCCGTGCCAGCGGACACGCGCCGACCCGGCTGGCTGGAGGGGGCAGGCCCGCTTGGCCGGCGTGCCGCGATGCTCCGCCGAGGTCGGACCAGCCGCGCTCGCGCTGACCGGACCCTCGCTCAGCCTGAACCGGCTCGAAGCGGGACCGGCGTGCTCGGGCTGCCTGCCCTGATCCGGCGACCTGGCGTGCTGGCGCTCGGCCGGGTCGGGTCGGGTCGGGCAGGGTCGAGTCAGGCTGGGGCCGGATTGGGTCGGCCGGGTTGGGTCGGCCGGGTTGGGCCGGGCTGGGGCCGGTGGGCTTGCGCTGGCTGACTCGTTCGGGACCGCCGTGCTGTCGCGCGGTGGCCGGCTGGTTCCGTACGCCCATGTCCTCGCGCTCGCCCGCTCGCGTGCGGGCATCGCTGGTCCGCAGGTCGGGTGCGTGCGGGCCACATAGCTGCTGAGCGGCGAGTAGTCCATCACTGCGGGGCGGCGGTTGGGGCGGTCTCGGGGGCTTGGTTGCTGCTGTGTGGGCTGAGGGGTCGTGCCTTGCTGCCGTGCCGCCTCCATATTCTTTACGGCAACGAATTTTGGGGCTGGATCGTGCCCGTGGCGCAGTTCATTCGCAGCATTGAGTGAATCTTGCTGCGAAGTGCAACCTTATGAAGGTGTGGTGTTTCGGGGATGGCGCGTTAGCGGCGGCGCATGGCTCGTTGGATGTTGCGCATCTTCGCGCCCTGGGGGAGGGGGCCCTTCGGGAGGGCCGCGCCTCGGCTGGCCAGGGCCTGCAGGCGGTTCTCCAGGGTCTCCACCTGGGCCGCCGAGATGTTGCGGGGCAGCTTCATGAGGTGGCTTTGCAGTTTGCGGAGGGGGACCTGGCCCTCTTCGCTGCCCACGATCACGTCGTAGATGGGGGTTTCGCCGATAACGCGGGCCACGCGCTTCTTTTCCTGGGCTAGAAGGCCCTTTACGCGGTGCGGGGCACCTTCGGCCACCAAAACCACGCCGGGGCGGCCGATTACGCGGTGGACCATGTCGGCGCTGGTCGTGCCGGCCACGCCCTGGGTCACGCGCCAGCGTCCCCGGAGGTTGTCCAGGGCCCAGCCCGCGGCACCGGGCTGGCCATCGGCCTTCGCGTACACGGTGCGCTGCACCCGCCGGCCGAAGACGATCACGGCCAGCAACGCGCCCACCGCGATGCCCAGGGGCAGCAGCACCCACTGCATGTCCCAGATCAGGCCGATGAGGAACGCCGCCGCCGTCGCGCCCAGCAGGCACAGCAGCATCAACGGCACGAGCGCCTTGTCCTCGCGGCGCTGCATCTTGAACGCCTCGAAGATCTGGCCCCGTCGGGCCTTCGCCGCCGCGCGGCGCTCCTTGGCCGCTGCCTTCGCCGCCGCCTTGTCCTTACCAGCCATACCCACCAGGATACGGCGCGCCGCCTCGCCCCATCACCGCGCGGTGGGTGTCCAATGCGAGGATGCGGGGCATGGAGCGGCTGCTGGCGGGACTCGATCCGGAACAGCGGGCCGCGGTCGAGGCGCCGCGTGGTCCCGTGTGCGTGCTCGCGGGGGCTGGCACCGGTAAAACCCGGACGATCACCCACCGCATCGCCTACCTGGTGCAACGCGGTCACGTCGCCCCCGGGCAGGTGCTCGCCGTCACGTTCACCGCGCGGGCCGCGGGCGAGCTGCGGACGCGGCTGCGGGCGCTCGGCGTGCACGGCGCGCAGGCCCGCACGTTCCACGCCGCGGCACTTCGGCAGTTGCGCTACTTCTGGCCGCGCGTGGTCGGCGGGCCGCACTGGGAGCTGATCGACCGCAACAAGCTGCGCCTGGTCGCGCAGGCGGCCAACCGGGCGGGGCTGTCCACCGAGTCGGACTCGCTGCGCGACCTCGCGGGTGAGATCGAGTGGGCCAAGGCCTCGCTGGTCACGCCCGACGACTACCCGGTCGCCGCCGGCAAGGCGCACCGCGACACCCCGGCCCCCGCCGAGCAGGTCGTGCAGGTCTACCGCACCTATGAGCAGCTCAAGAACGACGCCCAGCTGCTCGACTTCGACGACCTCCTCCTGCACACCGCCGCCGCCCTGGAGGAGCACGGCGAGGTCGCCGAGGAGTTCCGCGACCGCTACCGCTGCTTCGTGGTCGACGAGTACCAGGACGTGACCCCGCTGCAGCAACGCGTGCTGGACGCGTGGCTGGGCGCGCGCGACGACCTGACCGTCGTCGGCGACGCCAACCAGACCATCTACTCGTTCGCCGGCGCGTCGCCGATGCCGCTGCTGAACTTCAACCGCCGCTTCCCCGAGGCGACCGTGGTCCGGCTGGAGCGTGACTACCGGTCCACGCCGCAGGTCGTCGCCCTGGCCAACGAGGTCATCAAGTGGGCGCGGGGACGTCCCGCGGGCGCGCGGCTGCGGCTGATCGGGCAACGCCCGGACGGTCCCGCGCCGAGATTCACCGAGTTCGACGACGAGCCCGCCGAGGCCTCCGCCGTCGCGCGCCGGGTGAAGGCGCTGCTGGACGAGGGCGTGTCGGCCAGCGAGATCGCCATCCTGTACCGGGTCAACGCGCAGTCGGAGGTCTTCGAGCAGGCGCTGGCCGAGCTGGGCATCCCCTACCAGGTGCGCGGCGGGGAGCGGTTCTTCCAGCGCGCCGAGGTGCGGCAGGCGATGGTGGCGCTGCGGCAGGCGGCGGCGCAGGACCCGCCGGGCGAGCTGCCCAAGGTGGTGCGCGAGGTGCTGGCCGGGATCGGCCTGACCGACGACCCGCCCGCCGGTGGCGCGGCCCGGGAGAAGTGGGAGTCGCTGCTCGCCCTGGTGGAGCTGGCCGAGGAGCTGGCGGCCACCGTGGACGGGGCGGACCTGCCGAAGTTCGTCACCGAGCTGGAGGTGCGCGCCGAGGCGCAGCACCCGCCGACCGTCGAGGGCGTGACGCTGGCGTCGCTGCACGCGGCGAAGGGCTTGGAGTGGGACGCGGTGTTCCTCGTCGGCCTGGTCGAGGGAACCTTGCCGATCCTGCACGCCGACGGCGACGAGGCCGCGGTCGAGGAGGAGCGCCGGCTGCTCTACGTCGGCGTGACCCGGGCGCGTGAGCACCTGTGGCTGTCCTGGGCGTTGGCGCGCGCGGCCGGTGGGCGGCGGTTCCGGCGGCGCAGCCGGTTCCTGTACGGGCTGATCCCCGAGGACCACCCCGCGTCGCGCACGGCGGCCAAGCGGGAGCCGTTGCAGAAGCGGCCCAAGCCGCAGTGCCGGGTGTGCGGGTCGCAGTTGGTGGACGCGCAGGCGGTCAAGCTCAGCCGGTGCGGCACGTGCCCGTCCGATCTGGACGAAGAGCTGCTGGGCCGTTTGCGGGCGTGGCGTGCGGGCCGGGCGAAGGAGTTGAAGGTGCCGGCGTACGTCGTCTTCACCGACTCGACGCTCGTCGCGATCGCCGAGCAGCGCCCCGAGGACATCGCCGGGCTCGTCGCGATCGCCGGCATCGGCGCGGCCAAGCTCGATCGCTACGGCGCCGACGTCCTCGCCCTTGTGCAGGGCAAACGCTGAAACTTCACACGATCGACAGGTATTTGGAAAAACCGGTTGCACCGGTCCGGGGCAGGGTCATAACCTGCTGAAGCCGGGCGCGAAGTGCGCCCGCTGGGGATGAAGAGCGTTGCTTCGAGACTAGCCACCCGAGGAGGTGACCGGTTGTGAACACTCCGATGACTGTCGGGATGCCCGGTCTCCTCATGACCGGTGTCTGCGCTGTGTCCGGCAACGCTCGCGTCGCGGGGGAGAAGTCTGCCCGCGATCGCCGCGCCTTCGAGCGGGGCGGCGAGCGAGTTCACGTGATCCAGGTGCCGGCGCAGTACACGCCGACCGTTGTCCCGACTCAGAACGTTGCGCCGTCCGCGCACAGGCGAAGGACCTGAGCCCACCAGCATCAGGCCACCTGAAGCCCACGAAGGCCGCGGACCCGTAACCGGATCCGCGGCCTTCGTGTTTGTTCGACCCGTTTTAGCAGGACAAACCCCATCGCAAGACCTGTGACAGGAGTCCACCTGATGTTGACCGCGACCGTCCCGATAGCCGGGACGCTGTCCGCTGAGGACCTGACCACCACCGGTGTCGCCAACTTGATCGACACCGCGCCGGACGCCGGCCTCGACCTTCCGTGCCGTACGAACAACCCGGACCTGTGGTTCGCCGACGCTCCCGCCGAGCTGGAGCAGGCGAAGGCGTTCTGCGCCACGTGCCCGGTGATCGCCGAGTGCCTGGCGGGCGCGCTCGCCCGGCACGAGCCCTGGGGGGTCTGGGGCGGCGAGATCTTCGAGCGCGGTGCCGTCATCGCGCGGAAGCGGCCCCGTGGCCGTCCGCGCAAGGACGCCGCTCCCGTTGTGCCCGCGGCGCCCGCCGCAACCACCACCGTCCGGGGGGCTACCGACCAGGAGGCCGCCGCGTGAACGGCTACCGCACCACCGCAGACGAAGCAGTGATCATCGAACTGAACTCGCGAGGTAACCCCATGTTGCTCGAAGAAAACCTGGCCAGATCGCGAATGCATGACGCCGAGGTATTCGCCCAACGGCAACGCGTGGCCCACCGCCTCGTCGTCGCCCGCCGGTGGCGGCGACTGGCCGGCTGGGCCCAGCGCAGGGCCCTGCTGAAGGCCCGCGCGATCTGAGCGAGCGGTGTGCTCCGAGCGGTCCCGGTGGTTCCGGGCCGCGGGTTCGGGGCCGCCGGTTCGGCGTCGCGGGGTTCGGTGCCGGTCGGCGAGACCGACACCGAACCCCGGACACGTGATCGCCGGCGCGGGTGAACGCCTCCTGCGTGACTGATGCCGTTCGACTCGGCCCGTCCTCCCCGGTTTCGAGGGGAGGGCGGGCCTTGTCGTAGGTACGGTCTGGGTGTGGCCGCTCACACTCATGACGGAATCGACTGGGCATCGCGCCTGACCACCTTGCGGCGGGCGGACGAACTCGACGCCGAGGCCGTGCGCGTGGTGGCGCGCCGGCTGGTCCGCTCGTTGCCCGACGACCCGACGGTGGTCGACGTCGGCAGTGGCGCGGGTGGCATGAGCGTCGCCCTTGTCGAAGCCCTGAACGCGCGCGGTGGTGGCACGGTGGTGCTCGTCGACGCCGTGCCGGAACTGCTCGACGCCGCGACGACCGCCGCCCGCGCCGCCGCGAGCTACGGGCACGACAACGCCACGCCCACGGTCAAGGTGCGACCGGTGCTGGCCGACGTCGCCGTCGAACGCCCGGCCGACCTCACCGACCCCGCGCACCTCGTGTGGGCGTCGCGCGTCGTCCACCACCTGCCCGACCAGCGGCAGGGCGTGGCGAACCTGGTGGACGCGCTCGCGCCCGGAGGCGTGCTCGCCCTCGGCGAGGGCGGCCTGGAGGGCCGGTTCCTGCCGTGGGACCTCGGCGTCGGCGAACCGGGGTTGCCGGAACGCCTGTCCGCCGCGCGGGCCGAGTGGTTCGTGCGCATGCGCGAGTCCATGGCCGACCGGGTGCGGCTGACCGTCGGCTGGAACACCGTGCTGGCCGAGGCCGGCCTGCTCGACGTGACCGCGTTCAGCTACCTCGTCGACCACCCGGCCCCCGCCAAGCAGGCGGTGCGGGAGTGGGCCGTCGAGCGGCTCCAGTGGTTGGCGGACGTCGGCGGTGACTTCCTGCACCCCGCGGACCGGCGCGCGGTCGAGCAGCTCCTCGACCCGCGGGACCCCGCGTACCTCGGTCTGCGCGACGACGTGTTCCTGCTCATCGCGAACACCGTGCACCTGGGTCGCAAGCCGTGAGCACCGCGGCCGGGGACGGGACCTGCGCGCGCTGCGGGCGGACCCGCGAGTCCGTCACGAACCCGGCCGAACTGCTGGCGTGGGTCCGCGAGCGGGACCGCGGGCACGACCAGTGGTTGTGCCACGTGTGCGCGCGGAACCACGTCCGCGACATCGAGGGCAAGCTGCCTGCCGACTACTGGTGATGGCGACTCCTTCCGGTGCTCATCGGGTAGGCGTGGACGGGCGGGACAGGGCGTGGAGGACCGCCCTGGGGGTGGCGGTGCCGCGGGTGCTGCCGGCGTCGAGTTCGGCGAGCAGTGCTGGTGTGGTGCAGACGCCCGACCTGAGCACGGCCGCCAGCAAGGCGCGTGTTCGGGCGGGGTGCGGTTCGGCGCGTGCCGCGTCGAGGACGGCCCGCACCGGGGGTGCCAGGGGTAAGCCGTCCTTCACCACCGGCCTGGGGAGGCGGGTGGTGCGCTCCAGCAGCACGTGGTGGTCGCCGGATCTTCGGCGGCCGGCCGGTTGGAGCACGTGCACGCGCGGTGGCAGGGGGAGTTCGGGGAAGCCTTGGGCGTGGAGGGCGTCCACACCGGTCAGGACCGCCTCCGGGCCGGCGTAGGCGAGCGCCGCCCGGACCCGCTCGGCCCGGGTGGGCGGTGCCGCGCCGAGCAGCAGCACGCCGGGCATGACGCGCTGCCACGGGCCGCCGGGACGGCAGCGCAGGTCGATCTTGTAGCGGGGCATGCCCGCGGCCTTCAGGTCCGAGGTCTTGATCACGTCCATGGGTCGAGCATCGGCCGGGGAGACGATCGCCGCCAGGACGGGATCGGGAACTGTGGACAACTTCGGGCCTGTGGACAACTCGCCCGCCTGGACGGCCGAAGTGGGATGGCTGGGGCGGGGTGGCGGAGGGTGCGGCCGGAAGTGGGGTGGCCGGGCGGCGTGGCGGAAGGTGCGTGCGGCCGGAAGTGGGGTGGCCGGGCGGCGGCCGAGGGTGCGGGCCGGGGTGGCCCGCGAGCGTGGGCCGGGGTGGCCGAGGTGCGGCCGGCGCTGGGAAGCGTGGCCGGCCGCCGGAGGCGTGGTGGGAGGTGTCAGTCGGCGAAGCCGGGTTGCCAGCGTTCCACGATCTCGCGCGCGGGGACGTGGGCGTCGAGTTGGCAGAGGATGCCGGTCGCGCCCAGGGTCACGCGGTGGATCAGGAGGTACTGCGGCGGCAGGTTCAGGGAGCGGCCCGTCTGGGAGTCGGGGCTGCGGAGGTCGCCCACGCGTTCGGCCTGCTTCTGCAGCCACTTCCGGGTGAAGTGGAAGGTCTCCGTGCGCAGCGGCTCCACGAAGGGGCCCAGGTAGTTCAGGACGTCCTCCTCCCGCAGTTCGGTGCCCGGGCGGATGAAGCGTTCGGACTTGAGCAGGTCCAGCAGGTCCTTCGAGCGGCCGTCCAGGGCGAGCCTGGTCATCAGGCCCAGGGTCTTGGGCAGGCCGTCGGGGAGGCGGGCCACGGCGCCGAAGTCCAGGACGCGCAGGCGGCCGTCCGCGCCGAGCATGAAGTTGCCGGGGTGCGGGTCGGCGTGGAGCAGGCCCGAGCGGCTCGGTGCGGAGAAGTGGAACTCCGACAGCAGCCGCCCGGCCAGGTCGCGTTCCTCGCGCTCACCCGATCGAATGATCTTCGACAGCGGCACGCCGTCGGTCCACTCGGTGACCATCACCTTGGGCGAACTGGCGACGACCTTGGGCACCAGCACGTGGTCGTCGCCCTCGAAGGCCTTGGCGAACACGCGCTGGCTCGCCGCCTCGGTCCGGTAGTCCAGCTCCTCCAGGTACCGGTCCCGCAACTCCTCCAGCAGCGGTTTCACCTCGGCGCCCGGCATGATCGCCTGCAACAGCCGGGAGAACCGCAGCAACTGCTTCAGGTCCGCCTGCAACGCCTCGTCGGCGCCCGGGTACTGCACCTTCACCGCCACGTCGCGGCCGTCGTGCCACACCGCGCGGTGCACCTGGCCGATCGACGCGGACGCCGCCGGCTCGTCGTCGAACGACGCGAACCGCTTCGCCCACCCCGACCCGAGCTGCTCGGCCAGCACCCGGTGCGTGGTGCGCGCGGGCATCGGCGGGGCGGCGGTCTGCAGCTTGGTCAGCGCCTCCCGGTACGGCTCGGCCAGCTCGTCCGGCACCGCGGCCTCGAACACGCTCAAGGCCTGCCCGAACTTCATGGCACCGCCCTTGAGCTGCCCCAACACCGCGAAGACCTGTTCCGCGGTCTTCGCCGACACCTCGGCGTTGACCTCCTCGGAACTGCGGCCTGCCAGCCGTTTGCCCCAGCCGCCCACGACCCGGCCGGCCACCCCGATGGGCAGGCTGGCCAGCTTCGCGGTGCGCTGCACGGCCTTGCGCGGGATCTCGCTCACCCGAAGATTCTCCCCCCGCCCCGACGAACGGAACGAACGACCTTGTCCACATCAGAACCTACACAGCGCACGCTGAGGACCGACTCACACAAGCGAGCGGCACTCACAGCGTGGGTGCACCGGCGCGATCCGGTGCTCCACGAGCCCGGCGAACGCGTTCACCTCCAGCGTGGCGTCCCACGTGGGCGGACGGGTGCGCGCGGTCGTCCCGTGGTCCAGCGCGAGCAGCGCCTGGGCCGCCGCGAGACCGGCCGTCGCGGTGACGGTGGCCAGGTCGCCGTGCTGCGGCCGGTCGACCAGCTGGGCGGCGAGCACCGGCCAGTCCCGGTCGGCGTCGGTCCGGTGCAGGTCGGCGCACCGCAGGCAGCTGCTGCGACCCGGCACCACCAGCGGCCCGACCACGCCCAGCCCCTCCCGGACCCGGACCGCCAGGTGCGGCGTGCCCGCCAGGAGCAGGCCGTGCGGCAGTTCGGGGCGGGGGACCGGGGCGTCGGCGAGCACCACCAGATCGGGTGCTTTCGTCCGCGGACCGGTCCGGACCGTGCCGCAAGCGCGTTGCAGGACGTCCAGGACGGCGTCGGAGCGGTACCGGCCGACGTCGTCCTCGGTGTACCCGGCGCCGGTGTCCTCCGGGCCGACGCGCCCCTGCGTGCCGACCCGGACGTGGCCGACGCCCGCGGCGGCGAGCAGGCCGGCGACCGCGCTGGTCAGGCGGGCCTGGCCGGGCACGAAGACGGACTTGGCGGCCCGCGCGGCGGCGAGTCCGGGCGCGGGGCGGCCGGTGCGCAACGCCCACGCGGTGGCCTCGGCGGCCAGGCGCGGGTGCGGCACGGGCACGGTCTCCTCGACCAGGCCGGTCGCGACCAGGGCGCGCAGCAACCGCACCCAGTCCTCCACCTGGTCGGCGGGCAACCGGTCGCACAGCTCGGCGTGGGTGTCCCGGCCGGAGAGGCCGAGCAGGGCCGCCGCCATCTGCGCCGTCAGGTCCTCGACCAGGACGGCGTGGCGGTCGTCGATGCCCAGCTGCACGGCGTCGTGGCGGCGGCGCAGCACGGGCAGGCCGGGCAGGACCCGGGGGCGGTGGGGTGGCGTCACGGCCGGCAGCTTGCCGCGACCCCGTGACCTGCGGCGAATCGGTTGTCCACAGGTTCGGGGGCTGTCCACAGCCGGCGTGGGCGGCCTTGACGGGTGGCCGGGCGCGTGGCCCGGCCACCACGCGGTCAGACCTTCGCCTTGCCCAGGATCCGGGTCACCGTGGTCCCGCAGACGGGGCACTTGCCCTTGGCCATCCTGCGGTTGTTGCTCTCGTGCACCTCGCCCGTGAAGTCACGCTTCTCACGGCACTTGACGCAGTAGCCGTTGTAGGTCTCGGCCACGGCTTCCTCCTCGCTTCGTGAGTGCGGAGCGATCTGCGCCACACTCGGGGGCTGCGCAGCACGCTACCTGTGCGGACGCGTCGCCGCTGCACGCCGCCTCCCGCGTGTCCAGCCGTCGTTCGGGCGAATCTGTTCCGCCGACCATCCACAGACCGCCGCTTGGCCGCCGCGGATTGTCGGTGTCGGGCCTTACCGTGATGCCCATGCCCGAACCGCAGGTGGAGGTACGGCGCAGCGCTCGGCGCCGTCGGATGGTGAGCGCGTACCGCGAGGGGGACACCGTCGTCGTCCTGCTGCCGGCGCGCATGAGCAAGAGCGAGGAGAAGCACTGGGTGGCGGAGATGCTCAGCCGCCTCCAGCGCAGCGAGACCCGCCGGCGTTCGCCCACGCGCACGTCCGACGCGGCCCTGCTCGCGCGCTGCGAGGAGCTGGCCGACCGCTACCTGGACGGGGTGCAGCCGAGCAGCGTGCGGTGGGTGCCGCCGATGCGCACCAGGTGGGCGTCCTGCACACCGAGCGAGGGCACGATCCGGATCAGCGAGCGGCTGCGCGACGTGCCCGCGTGGGTGCTGGACTACGTCCTGGTCCACGAACTGGCGCACCTGCGCGTGCCGGGGCACGGGAAGGACTTCTGGGACCTGGTCCACCGCTACCCGAAGTCCGAGCGGGCGATCGGCTACCTGGAGGGGCTCTCGGCCGCCGCGGGCCTGGGCATCACCGAGGAGGACTGAGCCGGAGCGCGAACGCCGACCCGCCCCGGAGGGGTGGGTCGGCGTTCTTCACACGATCGGGGGAGGTCAGTCCTCGCGCTTGCCGGCCTCAGGACCGTCGGACCCGGGGCCGTCCGAGTCCGGGGAGTCGGCGTCCGGGGACTCGGAGCCCGGGGAGTCGGCGGAGGAGTCGCGCAGGGTGCGCTCCAGCTCCGCGATCGGGTCTTCGAGGGCCTTGCGGGTCTGGCCGAACCGCTCCACGAACTCCATCGGGTCGTCCAGGTCCTCGGCGGTGGGCACCAGGTCGGGGTGCTCCCACACGCTGTCCCGCTGCTCGATCCCCTGCTGGTCGCCGAGCAGCTTCCACAGCGCCGCCGCCGACCGGTGCCGCCGGGGCCGCAGCTCCAGCCCGACCAGCGTGGCGAACGTCTGCTCCGCCGGACCGCCCGAGGCGCGCCGCCGCCGCAGCGTCTCCCGCAGCGCCTCCGCGCCCGGCAGCCGCTCGGTGACCGCCTCGGCCACCACGACGTCCACCCAGCCCTCGACCAGCGCGAGCAGCGTCTCCAGGCGGGTCAGCGCGGCCTTCTGCTCGGGCGTGGTCTGCGGTTCCAGCACGCCGGACTTCATGGCCTCCTCGATCGAGGCCGGGTTCGCCGGGTCCACCTGGCCCGCGAGCTGCTCCAGCGCCGAGGTGTCCACGGTGATGCCCCGCGCGAACTCCTCCACCGTGTCCAGCAACCGCTGCCGCAGCCACGGCACGTGGCTGAACAGCCGCTGGTGGGCGGCCTCGCGCGCGGCCAGGAACACCAGCACCTCGCTGGCCGGCCGCTCCAGGCCCTCGGTGAACTTCTCGATGTTCGCGGGCAGCAGCGCCGCGGTCCCCTCCGGACCCAGCGGCAGGCCCACCTCGGTGGAGGTCAGCACCTCGGACCCCAGCTGCGCCAGCGCGCCGCCCAGCTGCGACCCGAACGCCATGCCGCCCATCTGCCCCAGCATCGACAGCAACGGGCCGGCGGCCTCCTTGGCCTCCGCGGGCATGGCCTCGACCCACGCGCCGGACATCCGCCGCGCCACCGGGTCGCACAGCCGCTGCCACGTCGGCAGCGTGCGCTCCACCCAGTCGCGGGCGGTCCAGCCCTCGGCCTTGGTGGTGCCCGCGGGCAGCGCCGTGACCGGGTCGAGCCACATCTCCGCCAGGTGCACGGCGTCGGCCACCGCGCCGCTCTGGTCCGGGGCGAACCCCATGCCGCCCTTGCCCGCCAACTGCTGCAGGGCGATCTGCTTCGCGAGGTCGTAGTTGACCGGACCGGACGACGTGCCCGCGCCGCTGAACATCGCACCGAGCTGGCTCAGCATCGCGCCGAGCTGCGAGAAGTCGAACGGGTTGCCGCCCGGCTCCTGGGGCTTGCGGTCGCGGTCGTCGGGGTCCTGCGGGCTGAACCCGAAGGGCACGTCACTCATGCCACCACGGTACGCGGGACACAGGGCGTGCGCGGGACCGGTTCGCCCACGGCGTGAGGGGGTGGTGCGTACCCTGTCGGGCGTGAGCGAAGGCACCGACACCGTCGTGGAACAGCCGACCCCTCCGCCCGCCCCGGCGCGGCGCGGCCTGACCCGGCGGACGTGGACGCTGGTGGTCAGCCTGGCGGTGGTGCTCGGCCTCGGCCTGCTCGGCGGGTTCGCGCGGGTGCCGTACGTGGCGCTCGGGCCCGGCCCGACCTACGACACGCTCAGCCAGGTCAACGGCGCGGACGTGGTGCACATCGAGCGCCAGCAGACGTTCCCGACCAACGGCACGCTCACCATGACCACGGTGTCGCTCACCGACGACGTGTCCCTGTTCGGCGCGCTGGGCCTGTGGGTCAGCGGCCGGTACGCGCTCGCGCCGCGCGAGGAGTTCTTCCGGCCCGGCGAGTCCGAGCAGGAGGTCCGCGACCAGAACGTGAAGGCCTTCCAGGACTCGCAGACCAGCGCCGAGGTCGCCGCGCTGCGCTACCTGCAGTACCCGATGAAGGTCGTCGCCGCCGAGGTCACCAAGGGCAGCGCCGCGGACAACGTGATCCAGCCCAACGACCGCCTGCTCGCGGTCAACGGCAAGGAGGTCGCGCAGTACGAGGACGTCCGCACGGCGTTGGAGGGCACCAAGCCCGGCGACCAGGTGGACATCACCTTCCAGCGCGAGTCCGCCCGCCAGACCGCCCGGGTGACCCTGGGCAAGCAGGACGACCGGCAGAACGGGTTCCTCGGCGTGCTCCCGGTGGACCGCGCGGACGTGGACTTCGACATCAAGATCAGCCTGTCCGACGTCGGCGGCCCGTCCGCGGGCCTGCTCTTCGCGCTGTCCATCGTCGACAAGCTGACGCCGGGCGAGCTCAACGGCGGCCAGTCCGTCGCGGGCACCGGCGAGATCGACGACAAGGGCAACGTCGGCCGCATCGGCGGCATCAACTTCAAGATGGTGGCCGCGCACGAGGCCGGCGCGAAGACCTTCCTCGTGCCGGCCGGCAACTGCGACGAGGCCAAGCAGCACGCCCCCGAGGGCATGAAGCTGGTCAAGGTGGAGAAGCTCGCCGACGCCGTCTCCTCGCTGGAGGCGATCAACGCCGGCCGCGACTTCCCGACCTGCTAGCTCACGGCTTCAGCGTCTCCAGCAGGGCGTGGGTGAGGTTCGGCGCCAGCTCCGGGTGCTCCACGACCTCCTCGGGGACCTCCACGCTGCCGCGCAGCCGCAGCACGCACGCCGCCGACCCGTCCCGCAGCACGGCCGCCACCAGGCGCGCCTCCCGCCGCTGGGGGTGCTCGGCCGCGAACCGCCGCGCCGCCTCGTCGTCCAGCTCCTCCTCCGACAGGGCCTCCTCGGCCTCCGGCGGCAGGACGACGATCTCCTGGGCCAGCGCGCAACCGTGCACGACCTCCGGCCACACGATGCCGGCCAGCGCCTGGTCGAGCTGGTCGGACGGCAGCGCGTCCTGCGCGATCGGGGTCAGCGGCGCGGACAGCGGGTCGAGCTGACCGGCCAGCTCCGGCTGCTGCGCGAGCAGGTCGGTGGTCGGGACCAGCGCGAACAGCTGCGGCGGCTGGTTCCACCCGGCGGCGGACACGAACTGTTCGACCTCTCGGGCCACGGCGGGCAGCGCGACGGTCGGCTTCTCACTGGCTGGCACGCCCGCCATGGTCCCATCCACCCGAATCGACCGACCGAACGGGGAACCCTCGGCGGCCTCCGTACAGTTGGACAGAACGTACGAAAGCCATTACCGCGATCCAGGAGCGTGCCCAGTGGCCACTCGGCCCCCGGTCGGACTGCCCAGGCTGTCCCGTCGAAGCCGGATTCTGCTCATCGTCGGTGCGGTGGTCCTGGTCGGTCTGATCACCGGCTCCAGGTTGCTCGGCACCTACGTCAACTGGCTGTGGTTCGGCGAGGTCGGCTTCCGCAGCGTCTACGGAACCGTGCTGGCGACCCGCTTCGGGTTGTTCTTCGCGGTCGGGGCGCTGGTCGGCGGGCTCGTCGCGCTCAACCTCATCCTCGCCTACCGCACCCGGCCGGTGTTCGTGCCGGTGTCCGGGCCCGACGACCCGGTGGCCCGCTACCGCGCGGTCGTGACCCGGCGGATGCGGCTGTTCGCCATCGGCCTGCCGCTGTTGGTGGGCCTGATCGCGGGCACCTCGGCGCAGGGCGACTGGCAGCACTTCCAGCTGTTCCTCAACTCGGTGCCGTTCGGCGCGGAGGACGCCGAGTTCAAGCACGACATCAGCTTCTACGCCTTCGAGCTGCCCTTCTACTCCTGGCTGCTGTCGTGGCTGTTCATCGCGACCGCGGTGTCGTTCGTGGGCGCGGTGGTGGCGCACTACCTGTTCGGCGGCATCCGGCTCGCGGGCCGCGGCGGCCAGCTCTCCGGGCCGGCGCGCACCCACCTGTCCATCGTGGCGGGTGTGTTCGTGTTGCTCAAGGCGGTGGCGTACTTCTTCGACCGGTACCAACTGCTGTTCAGCGACCGCAACGACAAGTTCATCGGCGCCACCTACACCGACCTGAACGCGGTGCTGCCGGCCAAGCTGATCCTGCTCTGCATCGCGGTGTTCTGCGCCCTGGCGTTCTTCGCCGGCGCCATCCTGCGCAACCTCCAGCTCCCGGCGATCGCGACGGTGCTGCTGGTCCTGTCGAGCATCCTGGTCGGCGCGGCGTGGCCCGCGGTGCTGGAGCAGTTCTCGGTGCGGCCCAACGCCATCGAGAAGGAAGCCGAATCGATCAGCCGCAACATCTCGGCGACCAAGGAAGCGTTCGGGCTCACCGACGACAAGGTGGAGACCAAGCCCTACGAGGGCAAGCAGAACGTCTCGCTGGACGAGCTGAAGAACGACCAGGCGACGCTGGGCAACATCCGCCTGCTCGACCCGGCCGTGATCTCCAAGACCTTCACCCAGTTCCAGCAGCTGCGCCCGTTCTACGCGTTCCCGGAGAAGCTCGACGTCGACCGGTACAAAGTGGACGGCCAGCTCCAGGACTACATCGTGGCCGTGCGCGAGCTGCAGACCTCCGGCATCCCGGAGGGCCAGCGCGACTGGATCAACCAGCACCTGATCTACACGCACGGCAACGGCATGGTGTTCGCCGAGGCCAGCAAGATCAACTCGCCGGCCGACCAGGGCGGCAACGGCGGTTACCCGGTGTTCGAGGTGGCCGAGGTGGACCCGGAGGGCAAGGTCAAGCCGGGCCCGTTCGGCGTGCAGCAGCCGCGCACGTACTTCGGTGAGCTGGGCAGCGCGGCCGACTACGCCATCGTCGGTGGCCGCGGCGAGGGTTCGCCGGGCGAGTACGACACCGACCGCGCCTCCTACACCTACGACGGCAAGGGGGGCGTCCGGATCGGCGGCATCTTCAACAAGCTGGTCTTCGCCGCCGCCTACGGCGAGCGCAACATCCTGTTCAACTCGGCCATCGGCGAGGACTCGCGCATCATCTTCAACCGCCACCCGCGCGACCGCGTCGAGGCCGTGGCGCCGTGGCTGACCGTGGACGCCGACCCGTACCCGGCGGTCGTGGACGGCCGCATCACGTGGATCGTCGACGGCTACACCACGCTGGAGAACTACCCGTACGCGCGCCGCACGTCCCTGGCGGCGGCCACGAACGACTCGCTGCCCGGCAGCATCCAGCAGCCGAACAAGCAGGTCAGCTACATCCGCAACTCGGTCAAGGCCACCGTGGACGCCTACGACGGCACGGTGACCCTGTACCAGATGGACGACAAGGACCCGGTGCTCAAGGCGTGGATGGGCGTCTTCCCGGGCACGGTGAAGCCGGGCAGCGAGATGTCCCCGTCGCTGCGCGAGCACCTGCGCTACCCCGAGGACCTGTTCAAGGTGCAGCGCGACACGCTGGCCCGCTACCACGTCGACGCGCCGCGCGACTTCTACTCGGGCGTGTCGTTCTGGGGCGTGCCGTCCGACCCGACCGTGGACAACGCCACGACGGTCGAGCAGCAGCAACAGGGCAGCCAGCAGCAGCGCGACCAGCAGCCGCCGTTCTACGTCCTGGCGGGCGACCCGACCGGTGACCCGAACAAGGTGAGCTTCCAGCTCACCAGCGCCCTGGTCCGGCAGAACCGCGAGTTCATGGCGTCCTACGTCAGCGTGCGGTCCGACCCGGACAACTACGGGAAGATGAGCGTGCTCACGCTCAACAACGAGGCCAAGGGTCCGCAGCAGATCCAGACCCAGTTCCTCACCTCCGGCGAGGTGTCGGGCGAGCTGAACCTGCTCACCCAGCGCCAGACCAAGGTGGTCTACGGCAACCTGCTGACCCTCCCGGTCGGCGGCGGCCTGCTCTACGTGGAGCCCATCTACATCGAACGGGCCAGCCAGAACACCCAGTTCCCGCAGTTGTTCAAGGTCCTGGTGAGCTTCGGCGACAAGGTCGGCTACGCCTCCACGCTGAAGGAGGCGCTGGAGAAGGTGCTCACGGGCGCCTCGGCGAACCTGCCCGACCAGCCGGGCACCCAGCCGCCGGGCACCACGCCGCCGACGACCACCACGCCGCCCACCAACGGCAACGGGCAGTCGTCGGAGCTGCAGCAGGCGGTGCGCGACATCCAGAGCGCCCTGGCGGCCATCAAGACCGCGCAGAGCAACGGCGACTTCGCCGCCCTGGGCAACGCGTACAAGGCCCTGGACGAGGCGACCAAGCGGTTCGAGGCGGCCAGCGCCGCCGCCAACCAGCCGCCGCCGTCGTCCGTCCAGCCCTCGCCGACGCCGACCGGCTGAGCGGATCGGGTGGCCTGGGACACGTCCGGGCCACCCGATTTGCATCCTCGGTTAATCCCGCGTAGAGTTCGTATTACCGACGCGGGGTGGAGCAGCTCGGTAGCTCGCTGGGCTCATAACCCAGAGGTCGCAGGTTCAAATCCTGTCCCCGCTACCAAAGCGAAGGCCCCCTCTCCGGCGAAAGCCGAGGAGGGGGCCTTTTGCGTGGTCAGGGGTGCCGCGCGGCGGGAAACGACCCCCCGTGAAAAGGGGTTCGCGCGGTGGTGTAGAGTGGGTTTTACCCAACGCGGGGTGGAGCAGCTCGGTAGCTCGCTGGGCTCATAACCCAGAGGTCGCAGGTTCAAATCCTGTCCCCGCTACTAAAACGAAGGCCCCCTCTCCGGCGAAACCGGAGAGGGGGCCTTTCGCTTCCCCTGGGCTCAGGTCATGTTCTCCGCCCAGTACTGCGCGCACACCAGCGAGCAGACGCGACCCTCGCCGCTCACCGTCCGGTGCCGCCGGATCTGCTTGCCGCAGACCATGCACTCGTCCTTGCCCGCCTGTTCCGGGATCGATCCGCTGGCCCAGGCGCGGGCGCTCTTGACGACCTTGGCTTCCATCCACTTGATGCCCACCGGTACCTCCCAGGAACTAACGCCTACGTGGAGTGATGATCCCAGCACTGGACGTATCCGCCAGACCAGGAGCGCGACATCACCGGGTCGTGCTAAGGGTGACGCCCCGAACCAAGACCAACAGAGCGCCCAGTGATGTTTGAGTTGCCGTTCGGGTGAACGCAAAAGTGCGGTTTCCCTTGCGCGGCAACCATTTTCCACGCGGGCTGGACACCGGCGGTCAAGCGGCCGAAAGCGTGGCGCTTGATCAGGTCGTCGTCACGCACCGAAGCTTCTCGTTGCTCCGCATGGCCCAACACCACTAGCCCGTGATCAGCCACAGTGGACAGAACGGCTGACCATTGTGGACAGCCGCACTCGAAAGTGGCACCGTTGACGTCGTGTCGGACCTGAACGCGACTGCCGCCGCCCTGCTCGGGCTGCTGCACGACGGACCCAAGACCGGTGGCCAGCTCGTGGCTGAGGCCGGAGAGCGCTTCGGCGCCTTCTTCAGCGTCACCCGGAGCCAGGTCTACCGCGAGCTGCCCGCACTTGCCGACGCCGGTCTCCTGCGCCTCGGCAAGCAGGGCCCGCGCTCCAGTCAGCAGTACGTGCTGACCGCAGCGGGCAAGAAGGCCTTCAAGAACTGGCTGCTCTCCGAACCCGGCCCGGACCACCTGCGCAGCCCGCTCATCCTGCGGCTGGTGCACGCGGGCTCGCTCACGGCCAAGCAGCGCCAGGCGCTGGTCGACGCGGCCCGCGCGAGCTACGGCGCCGCCCAGGAGGCCGCCAAGACGGCGGTGAAGACCGCCGAGGACGCCTACGCGAAGGCGGTCGCCGAGTTCGGCCTCGCCCACGCCAAGGCCGTCCTCAAGCTGCTCGACGCCATCCCGACCGGCTGAACCGGCGGGTCCGGTGGGCCGAAGCGCGCCGACCGGTCGCACTCCGCGACCGGTCCTGGCGTAATCTTCTGCCGTGAACCCGGACGTCGAAGCAGACATCAAGGACCTCTCCGCCACGCTCGCGAGCATCGAGGCGGTGATGGACCTCGACTCGCTGCGCGCCCAGGTCGCGGAGCTGGAGGAGCAGGCGGCCCGCCCCGACCTGTGGGACGACCAGGAGAAGGCGCAGCGCGTCACCAGCCAGCTCTCCCACAAGCAGGGTGAACTGCGCCGCGTCACCGGCCTGCGGGACCGCCTCGACGACCTCGGCGTGCTCTACGAGCTCGCCGAGGACGAGGGCGACGCGGGCAGCCTCGCCGAGGCCGACGCCGAGCGCGCCAAGCTGCGCGAGGAGATCTCGTCCCTGGAGGTCCGGACCCTGCTGTCCGGCGAGTACGACGAGCGCAACGCCCTGGTCACGATCCGTGCCGAGGCGGGCGGCGTGGACGCGGCGGACTTCGCCGAGATGCTCCTGCGCATGTACTCGCGCTGGGCGGAGCGCCACGGCTACGCCGTCGACGTGTTCGACACCTCCTACGCCGAGGAGGCGGGCATCAAGTCCGCCACCTTCCGCGTCACCGCGCCCTACGCCTACGGCACGCTCAGCGTCGAGCAGGGCACGCACCGGCTCGTGCGCATCTCGCCGTTCGACAACCAGGGCCGCCGGCAGACGTCGTTCGCGGGCGTCGAGGTGGTGCCCGTGGTCGAGCAGTCCGACCACGTCGACATCGACGAGAAGGACCTGCGGGTGGACGTCTACCGCTCGTCCGGCCCCGGCGGCCAGGGCGTGAACACGACCGACTCGGCGGTGCGCATCACGCACATCCCGACCGGCATCGTCGTGTCCTGCCAGAACGAGCGCAGCCAGTTGCAGAACAAGGCCACCGCGATGGCCGTCCTGCAGGCCAAGCTGCTGGAGCGGCAGCGGCAGGAGGAGCAGGCCAAGATGGACGCCCTCAAGGACACCGGGTCCAGCTGGGGCAACCAGATGCGCTCCTACGTGCTGCACCCGTACCAGATGGTCAAGGACCTGCGCACCGAGCACGAGGTGGGCAACCCCTCGGCCGTGCTCGACGGCGAGATCGACGACTTCCTGGAGGCCGGCATCCGCTGGCGCAAGCAGCGCCAGAGCGCCTAGGCCGCCCGAGGGCCGGTCGGCCCGCACCGCCGACCGGCCCCACACGGCAGCCGGCCCCACACGGCAGCCGGCCCCACACGGCAGCCGGGCCGCCGCCGCAGCCGGGCCGACACCGCAGCCGGGCCGACACCGCAGCCGGGCCGTCGCGTCGGGCTGTCGTGAAACGCCGTGGTTGACCCGTTCGTGATCGGTTCGTGATCGGTCAAGCCGCCCCCGCGGAGCCGCTAAGACGGGCGAGACGGAGGCTTTACCCAGGCCACGGGTAGACTCCCCCGTCGTGATTCGCCTCGAACACGTGTCCAAGGTCTACAAGACCTCCACGCGCCCCGCGCTCGACAACGTCTCCGTCGAGGTCGACAAGGGTGAGTTCGTGTTCCTGATCGGGCCTTCGGGGTCCGGCAAATCCACGTTCCTGCGCCTGCTGCTCCGCGAGGAAGTGCCGAGCAAGGGCCGCGTGTACGTGTCGAACTTCGACGTGGCCAAGATGTCCCGGCGCAGGGTCCCCCGCCTGCGCCAGTCCATCGGCTGCGTGTTCCAGGACTTCCGGCTGCTGACCAACAAGACCGTGGCGGAGAACGTCGCGTTCGCGCTGGAGGTCATCGGCAAGCCGCGCAACACCATCGTCAAGGTGGTGCCCGAGGTGCTCCAGCTGGTCGGCCTGGACGGCAAGGCCGACCGCATGCCGCACGAGCTGTCCGGCGGCGAGCAGCAACGGGTCGCGATCGCGCGGGCGTTCGTCAACCGGCCGCTGGTGCTGCTGGCCGACGAGCCCACCGGCAACCTGGACCCGGACACGAGCCAGGACATCATGCTGCTGCTGGAGCGGATCAACCGCACCGGCACGACGGTGCTGATGGCCACCCACGACCACTCCATCGTCGACTCCATGCGCCGCCGCGTGGTCGAGCTGGACCACGGCCGCATCATCCGCGACGACGCGCGGGGTGTTTACGGCGTGGGCCGCTAACCCCTACCCCCGACCAGCGAGGACCGTAACCCCCCGATGCGTACCAGCTTCGTCTTCAGCGAGGTCGTCACCGGTCTGCGCCGGAACGTCACGATGACCATCGCGATGATCCTGACGACCGCGATCTCGCTCTTCATGCTCGGCGTCGGCCTGCTCATCGTCCGCATGGTCGACAAGGTGCAGGACAACTACCAGAGCAAGCTCGAAGTGTCGGTCCTGCTCACCAACGACGTCAGCGCGAGCGACAAGGACTGCGCGCAACAGCCGTGCGCGGGCCTGCGCAGCGCGTTGGAGACCACGTCCGGGGTGGAGACGGTGGTCTACGAGAACCGCGAGAAGGGCTACGAGCGGTTCAAGCAGATCTTCGAGGCGCAGCCGGAGCTGGTGAAGCTGGCCCGGCCGGAGGCGATCCCCGCCACGTTCCGGGTCAAGCTGGAGGACCCGGAGCGCGCGGACGTGATCGTGCAGGCGTTCAGCGGCAAGGCGGGCGTGAAGGCGGTCAACGACCAGGGCGAGTTCCTGGGCCGGCTGATCGACCTGTTCAACGGCGGGCGCAACATCGTGCTCGGGTTCGCGCTCATCCAGACCGTCGCGGCGCTGTTGCTGATCTCCAACACCATCCAGGTGTCGGCGTTCACCAGACGCACCGAGGTCGGCATCATGCGCCTGGTGGGCGCGACGCGGTGGTACACGCAGCTGCCGTTCCTCATCGAGGCGGTGGTGGCGGGTGTCATCGGCGCCGTGGTGGGCATCGGGCTGCTGTTGGGGCTGGCGTTCGGCGCGACCAGGGTGTCCGGCAACCTGATGGACTCGCAGATCCTGCCGTCCATGGGCATGTTGGACGTGGTGGTGGTGTCGCCCATCCTGCTCGGCGTCGCCGTGCTCATCTCGGCGCTGACGGGTTACGTCACCCTGCGGTTGTACGTGCGCATTTAATGCCTGGCGTGGTCACGTAAGGTCTTCGGCATGGTCAAGGAACGCGGTCAGAAGGTGATCGCGTCGAACCGCAAGGCTCGGCACGACTACACCATCCTCGACACCTACGAAGCCGGTGTCGTGCTCGTCGGCACCGAGGTGAAGAGCCTGCGCATGGGCCGGGCGTCCCTGGTGGACGCCTTCGCGCAGGTCGACGACGGCGAGATCTGGCTGCACGCGCTGCACATCCCGGAGTACGTGGCCGGCACCTGGACCAACCACGAGGTCCGCCGCAAGCGCAAGCTCCTGCTGCACCGCAAGGAGATCGAGCGGCTGATCGGCAAGACCAAGGAGAGCGGCCTGTCGCTCATCCCGCTCCAGATGTACTTCAAGGACGGGTACGTCAAGGTCGAGATCGCGCTCGCGCGCGGCAAGAAGGCCTACGACAAGCGGCAGGACCTGGCCAAGCGGGACGCGCAGCGGGAGATCCAGAAGGCGCACGGCCGTGCCCTGAAGGGCCGCTATTGAACCTGGTCGACGTGCACGTGCACTTCATGCCCGAGCGCGTGCTGGACAAGGTCTGGGCGTTCTTCGACGCGGCGTCCGAGCACTACGGCGTGTCGTGGCCGATCCACTACCGGTTGCCCGAACCGGAGCGCCTGGACGCCCTGCGGTCGTTCGGCGTGGTCGGGTTCGCCCCGTTGGTGTACGCGCACAAGCCCGGCATGGCGGAGTGGCTGACGGAGTGGGCGCTGGACTTCGGCGCTTCGGTGCCGGAGGCGGTGCCCACCGCGACGCTGTTCCCCGAGCCGGGCGTCGAGCGGTACCTGGGGCGGGCCGTGGACCGCGGGGCGCGGATCGTGAAGGCGCACGTGCAGGTCGGCTCGTACGACCCGCGCGACCCGCAGTTGGACGGGGCCTGGGGCCTGCTGGCCGAGGCCGGTGTCCCCGTGGTGGTGCACTGTGGACACGGGCCGATCCCCGGTTCGCACACCGGGTTGGACGTGTTCGAAGAGGTCCTCAAGCGACACCCGGCGCTGGTGGCGGTCTTGGCGCACGCGGGGATGCCGGACTACCTGGACGCGCTGGACCTCGTGCACCGGTACGCGGGCGTGCACCTGGACACCACGATGGTGGGCGTGCCGTTCACCCAGGCGCGGGCGGCGCTGCCGCGGGACTGGGCGTCGCGGCTGGTCGACGTGTCCGAGCGGGTGGTGCTGGGCTCGGACTTCCCGAACATCCCCTACGAGTACGGGGTGCAGTTGGCGGCGATCGAGTCGTGGGCGGCGGCCGACGACCGGCTCGGCGAGCCCTTCCTGCGGGCCGTGCTGCACGACAACCCGGCCCGCTTGCTCAAGCTCTGACCGTGCGCCTGCGGACGGTGCAGCACGCGGCTGGGCGTCGAACGGCCGCCGGTGCGGGCGCGACCTCTAGCCGGTGATGTCCAGGTAGGCCAGGACCGCGCGCACGCGCCGGTGCTCGGACGTGCTGGGCTCCAGGCCGAGCTTGGCGAAGATGTTGCCCACGTGCTTCTCCACCGCGCCGTCGGACACCACGAGCGACTTGGCGATGGCCGTGTTCGACAGGCCCTGCGCCATCAGGCCCAGGACCTCCCGTTCGCGCTGGGTCAGCGAGTCCACCGGCTTGCGGCGGCTGCGGACCATGAGCTGGGTGATGACCTCGTGGTCGATGCTGGTGCCGCCCTCGGCGACCCGGCGCACCGCCGCCACGAACTCCGCGACGTCGGACACCCGCTCCTTGAGCAGGTACCCGACGCCGTTCGCGCCGCCGGCCAGCAGTTCGACCGCGTAGCGCTCCTCCACGTACTGCGACAGCACGAGCACCGGCAGGTTCGGCACCCGCTTGCGCGCCTCGATCGCGGCCCGCAGGCCCTCGTCGGTGAACGTCGGCGGCATCCGCACGTCGACCAGCGCCAGGTCCGGCCGGTGCCGCTCGACGGCGGCCAGCAGGGCCTCGCCGTCCTCCACCGCCGCCACGGTCTCGATGCCCTCGTCCGCCAGCAGGCGCTCCACGCCCGACCTGAGCAGCACCGAGTCCTCGGCGATCACCACGCGCACGGCAGCTCCGTCCGTATCACGGTCGGCCCCCCGACGGGGCTGACCACCACGACCACGCCGTCAATGGTCGCAGCTCGATCCGCCAGGCCCGCCAGTCCTCCGCCGGGACGCACCTCCGCGCCGCCGTGGCCGTTGTCGGTGATCTCCACCACCACGGAGTTGTCGGTGCGGGTGACCCGCACGCGGGCCTGGGTGGCGCCGGAGTGCTTGGCGATGTTGGTCAGCGCTTCGGCGACGGTGAAGTACGCCGTGCTCTCCACCGCCGTCGGCGGGCGCGGATCGACGTCCACCGACACCTCGACCGGGATCGGGCACTTCGCGGCCAGCGACGACAGGGCGGCGTCCAGGCCGCGGTCGCCGAGCACCGACGGGTAGATGCCGCGGGCCAGGTCGCGCAGCTCGGAGATGGCGAGCTTGGCGTCGGCGTGCGCCTCGGCGATCAGCTCCGCCGCCGCCCGCGGGTCGGACTCCATCTTGTTGCGCGCCCGGCCCAGCCCCATCGCGACCGCCACCAGCCGTTGCTGCGCGCCGTCGTGCAGGTCGCGCTCGATGCGCCGCCGCTCCGCCTCGGCCGCCTCGACGCCGCGCGCCCGGCTGGCCGACAGGTGGTCCGCCTTGGCCTCCAGCAACGCCGTCCGCGACGGCCCGAGCAGCCCGCCCGCCAGCGCCGCGTGCGCCCGGCCCAGCCCCTTGACCAGCGGCATCAGCACGATCGCGAGCCCGATGCCCAGCACGGTGACCACGACCGCCTCGGGCAGGGAGTCGAGCAGCCACACCGAGTCGCCGATGGTGACCTCGAAGGTCGCCGGCAGGAAGTCGTAGTAGACCGGGAAGAACACGGCGCTGAGCACCGTCGGCCACAGCGCCACGACCAGCGCGAACTCGATGACGCCCAGCGGCAGCATGACCAGCCAGTAGGCGAAGTCGCGCCAGGTCGCCGGGTCGGTGACCAGCGCCTTGCCCCGCTGGTAGGCGTTGCCGTCGGGCAGCGGGCGGTAGGGCTGGGGGATGTCCACCCCCAGCGCGACCCGCAGCCACGCCCGTTCGGCGGTCGCCCCGGCGCGCGCCAGCACGAGCGTCAGCACGAGCAGCGGGAACCCGACCCAGATCACCATCGTGCCGACGCTCACCGCCAGCAGCGGCACCAGCAGGCAGAACCAGAAGATCCCCGTGACCAGGTTGAGCAGGAAGTACCCGCTGATCCGTGCGATGTCGGGGTTGGCCCGCTCCGTCATTGTGTTCCCCACCTTCACGCCCCTGATGTGCCCGACCAGCATCACCCGTGCGTGTGGCGCGGACCATCAGGTCGGCCGGCGTTCGGGAGGTGGGGACAGCCCTACCCAGGGTATTGGAATGAACCCGTCGGTCCCGCGCGTTATGATGAGCGACGACGTGACGACCAGGGGGTGAACGGTTTCGACTTTGTGCGTTGATCCAAGGGAAGCGTGCCGGTGCAGGCGAGAGACCACCGCAAGCGTCATCGCAAACCAATAAGCGCCGAGTCTAACGACCAGCGCGCGTTCGCCCTCGCCGCCTGAGGCTAGGAGCGACGCTGTCGGCCCGGAGGTGCCTCCGCTCCGGTCGCCGGCATCAGCTAGGGGGCTTCACCTCCGTTCCCGGTCACGGGGAGCGGTAGGGACACCAAACAGTGACTGGGCCCGTCACGACGACTTGTCCGCGTGATCGTCGGGGCCGAGCAGAGGCGTAGCGGACTGCGCACGGAGAAGCCTTGGTGAGGCGGCAGAGGACCCGGGTTCGATTCCCGGCACCTCCACCGGAACCAGACGGCGGACGTCCCGACCAGGGGCGTCCGCCGTTTTCGTGTTCACGGGCGTGCTCGTGACCATCGCGGCGACGCCGCAAAACCGGTGGTGCGCGCCACACCTGGACGTGTAGGTGTCTGCGACGTGGAAACGGTGACGTACACGCAGGTTGACGGCGCTTACCCGCCGTCCGGGGACTACGCGCACGCGATCGAGGTGCGGGGAGCCGGGCGGCTGTTGTTCGTGTCCGGCACGATGGGGCTCGACCCCGCCGGAGCACCCGGGAAGTCCCTGGACGAGCAGCTCGTGCTCGTCTGGGACAACATCCGGGCCATCCTCAAGGCCGCCGACATGACGGTGGACGACATCGTCCGGCTCACCAGCTACCTCACCGACCCCGCCCACGCCGAGGCCAACGCCGCGGCGCGGGTGGCGGCGCTGAACGGGCGGGTCATCCCGACCACGGCGATCGTCGTGCGGACGCTGACGCCCGACTGGCTGGTGGAGATCGAGGTGGTGGCCGCGGCCTAGCGGTCCTCGCGCAGGATCGTCGCCAGGTTGCGCTCGGCCAGGGCCGTGATGGTGACGAACGGGTTGACGCCGATGGAGCCGGGCACCAGGGCTCCATCGGTGACGTACAGGTTCCGGTAGCCCTTCACCCGGCCGTGGTCGTCGGTCGCCCGGCCGAGGACCACGCCGCCCAGCGGGTGGTAGCAGAAGTCGTCCGCGAAGGCCCGGCCGCCGCCGAAGACGTCGTAGCGGTACCCGGTGCCGTTGGCGTCGTTGATCCGGTCGAACGTCCCGGCGGCGGCCGTGGCGGCGGCGGAGCCCCGCCAGCGCAGCACCGCCCGGTCGGTCGCCGGGTCGTAGACGAACCGCCCGCGCTCCTCGTTGCGGTTGATGGCCAGGTACAGGCTCACGTACGTCTCGATCCCGGCCGGCACCGGCGCGATCTCGGCGAACACCTCGCGGGACGGGTCGGTGATCGCCAGCGTCGGGATCGCGGACTGGAGGAACCCCGTCGGGTCCCACAGGTGGTTGTTGCGGGCCACCATGACGTTGCCGTTGGGGCCCCAGCCCTCGCCGACCTCGGCGGGCAGGTCCGGCAGGTCGCCGGTGTCCCGGGCGCGCAGGAGCAGTTCCGTGGTGCCCAGGCTGCCCGCGCCGAGGAACAGCCGGTCGCACGTCACGTGCTTCTCGGCCACCGTCCGGCCATCGGCGTCGATCTCGCGGACCGACAACGCGTAACCGCCGCCCTCGCGCGCGATGCGGGTCACCTGGTGCAGCGGGGCGATGGTGACGTTGCCGGTGGCGACGGCGTCGGCGAGGTAGCCCTGGTCGAGGGTGAACTTGCCGTGGTTGTTGCCGTAGATGACCTCGGTGCCCAGCGCGGACTTCGGCGCCTCGCCCCGCTCCTCGCGCGCCATGTGGTCGAACGAGTAGACGTTGGGCACGAACGCGGTGTCGAAGCCGGCGCGGGCGGCGTGCGTCCGGGACAGGCGGGAGAACCGGTAGTACTCGCTCGCCTCGAAGAAGTGGCCGGGGATGTGGTTGACCCGCAGCATCTTGTTGGCCAGCGGGAAGAACCGGTCGTACATCTCGGTCACGTCCACGGTGGGGAACCGCCGCGCGAAGTACTCGCGGTCCGGGGTGACGGCCATGCCGCCGTTGACCAGGGACCCGCCGCCGACACCCCGGCCGACGTACACCCCCATGCCCGCGAAGTTCACCCGGTCGAGGACGCCCGCGTGCCGTCGGACCGGCCGGTTGGCGAGGTCCAGGAAGAGGATGCCGTTGACCGGGGCCTCGGTGCGGTCCTTGAACCACATCGAGCGGTGGTCGGGATTGAGCATCCCGCAGAAGACCTTGCCGTCGGGGCCCGGCGCGTCCCACCGCTGCCCCATCTCCAGCACCAGCGTCCGGATCCCGGCCTGGCCCAGGCGCAGCGCGGCGACCGACGCGCCGTACCCGCTGCCGACGACGACGGCGGGCGCGTGCGAGGTGGTGGCGTGGGCCTTCGGGCCGAGCAGGGTGAGGGCGGAGGCGCCCAGGAGGGCACGGCGGGTGATCATCATGTCACCCGAGGTTAGCGGTTGACCAGAAACTCTTTCACAAGGGCCGCGACGAGTCGGTGGTTGGTCGCCAGCACGGCGTGCGTGTCGTCGTACCGCTCGACGGTGATGTTCGGCGGCAGGGTCTTCAGGTCCCGTTCGAGGCCGCGCTGGTAGGACTCGAAGAGCGATTGCCCGTCGAACGGCTTGGTGGCGACGGCCAGCAGCATCGGGCAGCGGACGTCCCGGAAGACCTCGAAGCAGTCCAGCTCCTCCATGGCCCGTTGCAGTTCCGGCTGCCCGTACCGCTTGAACCGCTCGCGCAGGTCCGCGATGGCCGCCAGGTCGGGATCGACGTGCCGTTGCGGCTGCGTGGGGACGCCGTGCCCGTCGATGTCGATCACGGCCGGGCACTCCGGGTGCCGCCGACCCCACAGCGCGGCGACCATGCCGCCCAGGGACGCGCCGAGCACCGCCGGGTTGTCGGTGGCATGCGGCTCGACGCGGTCCAGGACGGACTCCCAGTCCCACGGCCCTTCCAGGGGTAACGCGACGACCTCGTGCTCCCCTCGCAGGTCCTCGACCACCGGGTCCCAGTCCGACGGCGACCCGCCGGCCCCGTGCAACGCCAAGACCTTCATGCGTTCAACCTCGCTCTCACCGAGTCCGTGGTGACGCCGCCGTCGGCGTCCCGGGTCAACTTCCCGCGGCGCACGAGGTCGTGGACGCCCTGCTTGGTGACGCCCAACATCGCGCCCGCGACGGAGTACGACACCGTCCGCGCGGCCGGGTGGCCGACGCGCCTGGCCACGGCGCGACCCAACGGGGTGCCCCACCACCGCGCGGGCGGGTCGAAGGGGCCGTCGCCCGGGTACAGCGCGCCGACCAGGCGGGCGAGCGCGTGCACGGCCGCCTGGTGGTCGTCACCCTCGACGACCGCGGCCAGCCGCCGGGCCAGGTCGTCCACCCGGTCGGGCAGGTCGGCGGCGTCGCCGAAGAGGATCTCGACCGGGTCGAGCAGACGGGTGCGGATGACCGTGGCGATCTGGTCCGCGAGCATGGCCCACCTCCTTGACGCCCATCGTCAAGTACTTGACGGCCGTCGTCAAGTAGTCAGCGGCGGGCGGGAGCGGCGGTGAAGGGGTCCTCGGGCCAGCGGTGCTTCGGGTAGCGGCCCCGCAGCTCGGCGCGGACCCGCGGGTAGCCGGTGCGCCAGAACGACGCCAGGTCGCCGGTCACCGCCGTGGGCCGGCCCGCCGGGGACAGCAGGTGCAGCACGACCGGGGCCCGGCCGTCCGCGAGTCGCGGGGTGTCGGTCCAGCCGAACACCTCCTGCACCTTGACCGGCAGCACCGGCTCGGGACCCGAGTAGTCCACCCGGATCCTCGACCCGGACGGGACTTCGAGCCGGTCCGGCGCCAGCTCGTCGAACCGCGCCGCCGCGGGCCACGGCAGCAACGCCCGGACCGCCCGCTCGGCGTCGAGCTTCGCCAGGTCCGCGCGGCGGCGGGCCGGGCCCGGGTCCAGCACGGCGAGCACGGCGTCGTCGGTCGGGTCCGGCCACGGCTCGCCCAGGACGCGGTGCAGGAACGCCAGCCGCTCCCGGGTCCGGGTCGCGTCGGCGGACCAGCGCAGCAGCCCCAACCCCTCCGCGCGCAGGCCCGCGAGGAGGGCCGTCCGGGTGGCTTCCGGGTCGTTCAAGGGCTTGCCGGACAACGTGATCGCGCCCAGCTTCGTGACCCGTTCGGCGACGACGTCACCGTCCCAGCGGACGTCGTCCTCCTCGACCAGCAGCGTCGGCGCGGCGCGGCGGGCCAGCTCCTCGGACGCCCGCGCGGCGAGCCGGATCCGCCCGTGGCTGCGCCCCGGCTCCCGGTCGGCGACCGCCACGGCGAGCCACTCGGCACCGCTCAACGCGCCTTCCGGCAGTTCCGCCGCGGTCCCGCCCGCCATCAGGTAGACCGGCGAACCGGGCGAACGCCTGCGCGCCAACCGCTCCGGGTACGCGAGCGCGACCACCAGGGCCACGGCGTCCTCGGTCGGTCGGGTGCCCGGGTCGTCCACCAGCGCGGCGAGGCGGCGGGCTTCGCGCGGGTCGGCGTCGCGCGTGGACAGTTCGACGCTCGCGGCGGCGCGGTCGTCGTCCAGCACGGCCACCACCTCGGCCGCCGTCCGTGCGCCGACCAGGGCCGCGCCGTCGAGCAGGGCGCGCGCCAGCCGGGGGTGCAGGCCCAGGTCCGCCATCCGCCTCCCGCGCTCGGTGATCCGGTCGTGGTCGAGGGCTCCCAGGGCGCGCAGGACCGCGCGGCCGGCGTCCAGGGCTCCCGGCGGCGGGGCGTCCCACCAGGCCAGGCCCTCGCCGGACGGCACGCCCCAGCACGCCAGCTCCAGCGCCAACCGGGTCAGGTCGGCGGTGCGGATCTCCGGCTCCGGGTAGCGCGGCAGGGTGCTGTGCTCGTGCTCCGGCCAGCACCGGTACACCCGGCCCGCCGCCTCGCGGCCCGCCCGGCCCGCGCGCTGGTCGGCCACGGCCGCGCTCACCCGCACGGTCGCCAACCCCGCGAGGCCCCGCCGGTGGTCCACCCGCGGCACGCGCGCCAGCCCCGAGTCCACCACCGCCCGCACGCCCGGCACGGTCAGGCTCGACTCCGCGATCGCCGTCGCCAGCACGACCCGCCGCCGCGCTCCCGGCCGCAGCGCCGCGTCCTGCACCGCCGACCCGAGCCGGCCGTGCAGCGGGACCACGTCCACGCCGTCCAGCAACGCCGTGCACCGCCGGATCTCCGCCACACCCGGCAGGAACGCCAGCACGTCACCATCCACTTCGGACAGTGCACGCCGGACCGCCCGCGCCACGCACGCCTCGATCCGCTCACCCCGCAGCGGTGGCGCGTACGCCGTCTCCACCGGGTGGGTCGCGGCCGTCACGCGCAGCACGGGCGCGTCCCCGAGCAGCCCGGCCAACCGGTCCGCCGCCACCGTCGCCGACGTCGCGAGCAGCTTGAGGTCCGGTCGCAGCCCGGCCCGCGCGTCGAGCAGGAGCGCCAGCAGCAGGTCCGCGTCCAGGTGCCGCTCGTGGCACTCGTCCAGCAGCACGGTGTCCACGCCGGAAAGCTCGGGGTCGTGCTGCAACCGCCGCACCAGCAACCCGGACGTCACCACCTCGATCCGCGTGTCGCGGGAGGTCCTGCGGTCGCCGCGCACCGAGTACCCGACGGTCCGGCCGACGGGTTCGCCGAGCAGGCTCGCCATCCGGGCGGCGGCGGCGCGGGCGGCGATGCGGCGCGGTTCGGCGACGACCACGCGTCCCTTGAGCGCCAGCGGCACCAGGGTCGTCTTGCCCGTGCCCGGTGGCGCGACCAGCACCGTGGTGCCGTGCGCGTCCAAAGTGCGCACCAGCTCGTCCAAAACCCCGGTGATCGGCAGCTCCACGGTGTGCCAGTGTGCCAATGTGGGCCCATGTCGAAATGGGGTGTCCTTGGCGCGACGGTGACCCTGGCCCGCGCGGTGCGGACGATCAGCACGTGGCGGCAGGTGCGGGAGTTGCCGCGCGAGGCCGTCGAGGACGGCTCGGTCACCGTGGTCGTGCCCGCGCGCGACGAGGCGGCGACCATCGACCGGTGCCTCACCGGCCTGCGCAAGCAGGACTACGACGACCTGCGGATCGTGGTGGTGGACGACGCGTCCACCGACGGCACCGCCGACATCGTGCGCCGGCACGCCGAGGACGACCCGCGCGTGGAGTTGGTGCGCAGCGACGGGCCGCCGTCCGGGTGGGCGGGCAAGGTGCACGCGCTGCACGTGGGCACCGCCGACGCCCGGTCCGACTGGCTGCTGTTCGTGGACGCGGACACCGAGGCCACCCCCGACCTCGTGGGCCGGCTGGTCGCGGCGGCCACGACCGGGGGCGTGGACCTGGTGTCCACGGCCGGCCGGTCCACCACCGCGAACGCCGGTTGGTGGCTGCTGCTCCCGCCGGTCAACGCGCTGTTGTTCGAGTCCGCCTCGGTGGACGGCACGCGCGGCAAGGCGCTGGCCATCGGGCACTGCATCCTGGTCCGGCGCGAGGCGTGCGAACGGGCCGGCGGGTGGCGGGCCGTGGCCGGGTCGCGCAGCGACGACATCGACTTCGCCACGCTCGTGCGCGACGCCGGCGGGCGGACGCGGTACGTGGACGGCGGCGGCACCCTGACCACGTCCGGGCTGGCCACGTTCGGGGCCACCTACCGGTCGATGCGCAAGAGCCTCGCCGCCGGCGTGGCCGAACGGGGACCCGCCACGGCGTTCCTGGTGCTGGGCGCGATGGGCGTGGCGCACATCGCGTACGGGGTGGCGCCGATCGTCACGACGTTGCGCGGCTCGAAGCCGGGCGCGGTGGCGTGGCTGGCGCAGGCGTTGGCGCACTGGGCGTACTTCCGGCGCGTCGGCCAGCCCCGGTCGGCGGCCGTTCTCGCGCCCTTCGGGGCGGTCGCGCTGGGCGTGTTGGCGCTGGACACGGCGTGGCGGTCGCTGCGCGGCGGTGCGACCTGGAAGGGCCGTGACGTACGCGACTGACCCGTCCGTGCCAGGCTGGGGTTCGTGGTTGACCCGCTGAGAGATCCCGACGACCCCGAACTGCTCGACCCCTACCGCGCCCGCGAGCTGGCCGGTCTGGTGGAGGCGGCGCGGCTCGCGTCCGGCGCCGTCCGGTACGGCCGGGTCGGCCGCGTGGGTTGCGCGCAGGTCGTGGTCAACCCGGACAACCCGCTGCCGCTGGGCAACCACGCGTGCGCGCTGGACGGGTCGTCCGCCGAGGTCGCGGGCACGTTGATGCAGCTTGAGCAAACGTTTGCGGACGTGGGTCGGGCGGAGGCGGTGGTGTACGCGTCGCCCACCACGGTCGCCGAGATCGAGGGCATCGCGGACGACGCCGGCTGGTACGCGGTCGAGGAGGCGCTGGCGGTCGTGCACCGGGGTCGGGCGGACTTCGCGCCCTCGGTGCGGCGGGCCGTCGACGCGGACCTGGACGGCATGGCCGCGCTGCTCGCCGACGACCTGGGCGCGGAACCCGTGCGGCTGGCCAAGCACCTCGCGCAGCGGCAGGACGACCCGCGGTGCGTGTTCCTCGCGGTGGACGACGGCGACCGGCTGGCCGGGTTCGCGAGCGGGTTCGCCGACCGCGGGGTGGGGCTGGTCGAGCACGTCGTGGTGCGGCCCGCCCGGCGGCGGCGCGGCGTCGGGTCCGCGCTGGTCGGCGCGTCCGTGGCGGCGTTGCGCGAGCTGGGGGCGTTGCTGGTCGCCGCGCACGTGGCGGAGGGCGGCGCGGGGGAGCGGTTCGCGGAGGCGTGCGGGTTCGGTGGTGGCTATCCCGTAACCGCTTATGCACGCAGAGTCGACGAATTGTTGGATTGAGTATTTGTTTGACCCTTCGCATATCCTTAGCACAGCTAACGGAGATCGGGAGGGTGCCCAGTGCCGGGGATCGAGATCAAGTCCAAGCCCCGGCTGCCCAGCGAGGTGTGGGTGCTCGTCGCGGCGAGCTTCATCATCGCGATCGGCTTCGGCATCGTCGCGCCCGTCCTGCCCGCCTACGCCAAGGGCTTCGACGTCGGCACCACCGCGGTCTCCGCGATCGTCAGCGCGTTCGCCCTGGTCCGGCTGCTGTTCGCGCCGTTGAGCGGCCGGCTGGTGACCCGGTTCGGCGAGACGAAGATCTACGTGTGGGGCATCCTCATCGTGGCCCTCGGCACGGCCGCCTGCGGCTTCGCCACCGCGTACTGGCAGCTGCTGGTGTTCCGGTCCTTCGCGGGCGTCGGCTCGACCATGTTCACCGTGGCCGCCGTGGGCCTGCTCATCCGCATCACGCCGGCCCCGCTGCGGGGGCGCGCGTCCGGGCTGTGGGCGACCGGGTTCCTGCTGGGCAACATCGCCGGGCCGATCGTCGGCGCGGGACTGGCGGAGATCTCCATCCGCGTCCCGTTCGTGGTCTACGCGGTCGCGCTGATCCTCGCGGCGCTGGTGGTGTGGTGGTTCCTGCGCCGGTCCACGCTGGCCGCGCTCGACTCCGCGCCGCAGGCCACGATGACCGTGGGCCAGGCCCTGGGTTCACCGGCCTACCGCGCGACGCTCGCGTCCGGGTTCGCCAACGCCTGGGCGGTGTTCGGCGTGCGGATCTCGCTGGTGCCGCTGTTCGTGGTGGAGGCGCTGTACGGCAGCCCGGCGGTGGCGGGCATCTCGCTGTCGGTGTTCGCCGCCGGCAACGCGGCCGTGCTCATGGTGTCCGGGAAGCTGTCGGACAGCATCGGGCGCAAGCCGGTCGCGATCGTCGGCCTGGCGGTGTCCGCCGCGGGCACGATCTGGCTCGGGTTCACCACGGACGTGCCGATGTTCATGGCCGCGTCCCTGCTCTCGGGCATCGGCGCGGGTCTGCTCAACCCGCCGCAGAACGCGGTGGTGGCCGACGTCATCGGCGCGAAGGCCAAGGGTGGCCCGGTGCTGGCCGCGTTCCAGATGGTCGGCGACTGCGGCGCGATCATCGGCCCGCTGCTGGCCGGTCTCCTGGTCGACCACGTGTCCTACAGCGCGGCGTTCACCCTGACGGGGGCCACCATGATCGTGGCGCTGGTGTTCTGGCTGTTCGCGCCGGAGACCCTGCCGCGCGAGCCGTCCGAGCACGTCGCGGAGGTCGTGGCCAACGAGTGCGGGCGCATCGACGAGGGTCCCGAGGTGCCCACCGGCGAGCGCCTGGCGGGCCGGCCGCGTCAACCGGACGCGTGAGCACTCAGGTTCCACTCAGCATGTCTCGGTAGCCTGCGTGGCGCGGTTGACCGGGAGGGCAGTGACGTGGGTGGCGCTGAGCGCAACGCTCGGAAGAAGAAGCAGGAGCAGCGGGCGGTCAAGGCGGTGGCCTCGGCACGCGGGTCGAGCGGCGACCGGAACAAGGTCGTCATCGGCGTCGTCGTGGTCGCGGTGCTCGCCGTGGCGGTCATCGGCGGGGTGATCTGGACCTCCAAGTCCTCCTCCGACTCCCTCAAGCCACCCACCGACGTGGCGGGCGTCAACGCGCCGATCGCGCGCGAAGGCGGCGTCGTCGTGGTGGGCAAGGACACCGCGAAGGCCACCATCGACCTGTACGAGGACTTCCTGTGCCCGGCGTGCGGGCAGTTCAAGAAGATCTACGGCGCCGAGATCAAGCAGGCGATCGAGGCGGGCACCCTGCGGGTGCGCTACCACGCGCTGCCGTACCTGGTGCGCCTGTCCAAGCCGGAGGGCTACTCGCGCGACTCGGCCAACGCGTCGCTGTGCGCGGCCGACCAGGGCAAGTTCTGGGAGTTCCACGAGGCCCTGTTCGCGGCGCAGCCCGAGGAGGGCGGCCCCGGCTACACCAAGGACGAGCTGGTGAAGGTCGGGACCGACCTGGGGCTGGCCGCGGACAAGTTCAAGCCGTGCGTCGACGGCGGCGCGTTCGAGAAGGACGCCCAGGCGGAGCTGGACGCGGCCCGCGCGCAGCCGTTCTTCAAGGGCACGCCGAGCGTGGCGCACAACGGCCAGGCCGTGGACGTGGGCGACGAGAACTGGATCAAGAAGCTGGTGGGGTGAGGCCCGGCACCGGCGGCTCGCCCTCGGTCCACCGGACGAGCCGCCGCGCCTTGCCCGTCTCCGTGCGCGGCACCGTGCCTGCCCGCGCCACGACCACTCGGCACGTGAGCCCGAGCCGTTCCCTGAGCGCCTTGGTCAGGTCGTCCCGCACCGCCTCGTCCGCCTCCACGACGACCCAGAGTTCCGGGCGGGCACGGCGATCCTCGACGATCAGGTAGTGCGGGCTGACCCGTTCGTCGGCCAGCAGCACGGCTTCGATCTCGGTGGGGAACACGTTGACGCCGCGGATGACGAGCATGTCGTCCCGGCGCCCCAACACCTTGCTCATCCGACGCAGCGTGCGGGGGCTGTCCGGGACGGGTGGCGCGAGGGTGGCGATGTCCCCGGTCCGGTAGCGCAGCAACGGCATCCCGGTCTTGGTGAGCGTGGTGAAGACCAGTTCCCCCGGCGTCCCGTCCGGCACCGGCCGTCCTTCCCCGTCGATCGCCTCGACGAGGAAGTGGTCCTCGGCAACGTTCAACATCCCTTCTGAATCAAGGGACTCGCACGCCACCCCGGGCCCGATGATCTCGCTCAACCCGTAGATGTCGAGCGCCCGGATCCCGAGCAACTCCTCGATCTGCCCCCGCATCCCCTCGGTCCAAGGCTCCGCCCCGAACACGCCGACCTTGAACGAGGACTCAACCCCACTCCGCCGCAACGCCTCCCCGAGGTGGATCGCGTAGGACGGCGTGCAACACAACACATCCGGCCGCAAGTCGGCGACCATCCGCACCTGCCGCTCGGTCATCCCACCGGACAACGGCAACACAGTGGCCCCAAGCCGCATCGCACCGTGATGCACCCCCAGCCCGCCGGTGAACAACCCGTACCCGTACGCGTTGTGGACAAGACTCCCCCGCGTAGCCCCGGCGCCTCCCAACGCCCGAGCCATCACCGAGGCCCAGACATCCACGTCATGAGCGGAGTAAGGCACCAGGGTCGGCCGCCCACCAGTCCCGGACGACCCGTGGATGCACACGATCGGCTCGTCAGTCCTCAACCCGTCGGGGTAGTGATCCCAAAGATCCTGCTTGGTCACAAAGGGCAACCGCCAAAGCTCTCCCAACGAGACATCCCCCACACCCTCCACCCCGACGTCCCGCAACCGAGCCCCTTGCACCCCACCACCCCGCAACAACCGCCCAACCAGCCCCCGCAACCGCCGCTCCTGCACCCCACGCCGAACCTCGGGCCGCACACCCTCAGCGTCCGGCTCCACCAACGCGACAGCACCCATGCACCCCGGTTTAGCAGCCAAAACGCGCCAGGGGTACCCCCGATTTCCATCCAGGAGGGCGCATGTTGTACGGTATTGCCACACGAGAACGGCAGCCCAAACCGCCGGGAACGTGAGCAACACGGGGCTGTGGCGCAGCTGGTAGCGCATCACACTGGCAGTGTGAGGGTCAGGGGTTCGAGTCCCCTCAGCTCCACAAGAATTGAATGCAAGAACTCCATTCGGGGCGGGTTCCGGTAAGCCGGGCTCCGCCCCTTCTTGTTCTTGTGGCAGTGGTCGACGGTCAGGCTCGCCGGCCGCCGGTGAGCGGATCCGGACGGCCCGGGTGTGGGGCGATGGCCAAGGTGATTTTGGTGCGGCTGGCACCTGAATGGGGCACGGACCCGCTGTGGGTGGTCGAGGACGGGAATCCTGTCCCGGTGAGCTGCTCGACCGAACGGTTGGCGAGCGATTTCGGAGTGCCCAGCGACCTCGCTGCGGACATCGACGCCTGGGATGGGCAGTTCCAAGCCGTGTACGACCCGGACGACCCGGCCGGGTCCGGCTTCCCTGACGAGGTGACGACCGCGGCGTGGCACGCGCGTGGTTGGCGGCTCGCTGGGCGGTTGGCAGCGGCGGTCGGGATGCGTGTGGAGTTCCACACGGCGCGTGGAGACCAGGTCTTCTACGGCTGAACGGGCGTTGTCCGTCGCCGGTGCCGAAGCGCGGGCTTCGGCTTGCCCTTGCGTCCTCTGCGAGGTCGGCGACTCGCCGCTCCTCCCGATGAAGCTTCGCCGCACACGGGAGGAGCAGCGTCGTCAGGTCACCGCTTGCGCTTGCGCAGCAGCTTCAAGAGGTGCGACGTCAGCTGGCGAACGTCGTTGGGGGTGTTCTGGAGGTTGTTCCAACGTCGGTCCTCGCCGTCGGAGAACTTCCACGTACCGGACGTCCAGGCCACGTGGGGGCGCAAGCTCTCCAGTGCTGCCCGCAGCTCCGGCGTCTTGACGCCCTCGGCGGGCACGCCCTCCGTCAGCGTGTCCATGACGAAGCCGAGTGACTGGATGCCGACGCCGTGCGTCAGTCGCGAGTTGCGTGGGGGCTTGCTCCACTCTTCGGGAAACACGTCGCGCACGACCGACCAGAACCCGATCAGGTGCGTCAGCATCCGTTCGACGTCGCCCGAGCCGTCCACGGGGTTGCGGTACTGGTAGAGAGCACCTTCGAAGAGGCTGTGCTCGACCATCTTCAGGACGCTGTTGTCCTTGATGTAGCCGTTGGGAGCGGTCGGTGACGCGATGATGCGGTAGAACGGGCTGCGCTTGCTGCCGTTCAACCGGGTCATCAACTGCGCCGGCAACCGACGCCGCACGTACGAGTCGGGAAGGTGACCGGTCGTGTCGGGGAGCAGTTCGTGGATCAACCCCTTAGGTAGCGCCTTCGTGGAGTTGACCAGGATGAACTGCGAGCGCTGTTCCTCCTCGGAATCGGCCATGAACCCGACCACCGCCACGGGGAACTCCGCGAGATCCGCGTCGCGGATCGCCGCCGTCCGCTGCTGGCCGTCGACCAGCCAAGCGGGCTTCTCGGCCTCGGAGAGGCTTTCGTCCACCTCGATGACCAGTTCGCCCGGCACCGAGTACTCGACGGTGTCGGTCGGGACCATGAGCGACGGGACGAACTCGACTCGGTCGTTGAACGCGATGACGATCGCGTTGGGCAGCATCGCGCCGTCGGACTCGAGGTACTTGCGGATGCCGCGGATGTGGCTGAGCACTTCCGGACGCTGGTAGCCGTGCAGCTGTTCGCCGTCGTCACGGCGGATGCGCGACACCGCTGCGAAGCTGTGCAGCTTCTTCCCGTCGACGGCGAAGCAGTAGATCCGCCGACGCCCCTGCCGGACCTCCAGGGCAGGGAGTCGCAGGGTGTACCTATCAGCCACTTTCTCTCCTAGTTCAGGGGACCATCTCGTCGGGAGCCGCTCAGGTGGCCAGTGTGCGCATTTTCGCCTCCAGCACGGTCAGGTTGTGGAACCCACGCCGTTTGTTGCGCTCTGTGCCGCGGAAGATCGCGATCTCGATGCCGTGCTCCTTGCACAGCGCGCACGGGCAGGACTTCCAGGGGCGGGCCTCCAACGTCCTGCGGTAGTGGGTGAGGTAGCTCTTCTTGGTCGGCGTGCTGCCGAGGACGAGTTCCTCGTAGGTCGCCAGGGCGGTCATGACCTCGTCCAGTTCGACGGTGCCCTTGTCGTAACCGCGCAAAGCAGCCAGGCAAGCCCGTTCGGCGGCGATGGCGTCCCGTTGGGAGATCGCCCCGGACAGGATGGCCCTCTTCAGGGCCGGGTTCCCGTCGACCTGGGGCACGCGCACAGCGGTGTAAGCGCCGTCCGCCGTGTGGTAGTTGTTCCGGTCGTCCATGAAGGCCTGTCGGAACGCGGACGTGCTGTCGAAGCTGGTCACACCGTGCTCCGCGAAGCGCTCCATGCTGTCCACCCGGGTGATGCCGAGCAGGTGGAGTTGGGTGTCGGGCAACAGGAGCGGGGAGATCTCCTCAAGGCAGGCGAGGATCTCGTGCGTCTTCAGGGGCACCATGCCACCGAGAGCGATTCGCCGGTAACCGATGTTCTGCAAGCGAGCCACGCTGTCCGCATAGCTGGCGGGGCTCCAGCCCTGTGCCGCACCGACCGGCTCGACCGGACTGTCGCGTTCCTGCACCGCGGCGTAGAACTTCTCGGCCAACTCCAGTGAGATGTGCCGCCGCTTCACCCAGGCGTTATCCACGTCGGACTCACCCGCACCGGGCATGTAGCCGAAGATGACGTGGTCGATGCTCACACCGGCGTCGAACTCGCACTCCTCGTAGAAGTCGAGCACTTCGTCGACGGTGTAAGGAGGGTGCTCTTCATCGACGTAGTTGAAGGCACCGCAGTCACCCAGGCTCGCCATCTTGGCCGGCAACCTGAAGAACTTGCGGACACCGAGGCGGTAGAGCCTGGCTCGTTGCGGTGCGGCGTACTTGCCGGAGCCCTTCATCGAGCCGTCCACGATCGCCTTGCTGACGAGGATGCCGTCGTACGGCGAGGGCTTCGCCACTTCGTGCGCGTAGACGTCGTCGCGTTGGCGGACCCGGGTGGGCAGGTACTCGTCGTTGATGAAGTCGTAAGTGGGACTCACCAGGTCCTGGCTGTCCGGGAAGTAGAATTTCACGACGCGTTCCTCGACCTGACGTACACGCGGATGATGAAGTTCGACAGCACGCTGATGTGCCGTGGTGTGTTCTGAAGTTCGTTCCACGCGATGTTCAGGTCGCTCCATCGGCCCTTGGTCCAGTGGCACTGGTCGGCCACGTGCGCCAACTCCCGGCGCATCTGGTCGACGACGTCCGAAGCCTCGATGTTGACGTTGGGGACGACCTTGTCCATGAGTCGGCCCATCGCCCTGATCCCGACGCCGTGCATCAGCCTGCTCTTCGTCGGCGGGAGACCCCACGCGTCCGGGAAGGTCTGCTGGACGGCGGTCCAGTAGGAGATCAGGATCTTGCGGATGGCTGCGGTGTCGATCGTGCTGTTGGACAGGTTGCGGTAGAGGAACAGCACACCGGCTGACGAGTTGAGCGACTCTTCCACGGCGGAAGCGAGGCTGTTGTCCGTCACGACCGCCGTACCCCGGTGCTCGGGGCTGGTCGACGGACGCTTTATCAGACCGCGGAACGGCGAGTCGCTGTCCTGGTTCAGCATGGTGACCAGGGCTGAGGGCAGTTTCCTCGCCGACAGCTTCGCCGGCAGCGGGGTGCCCACTTCGGGCAGCAGTTCCGACACGAGGTTCGCCGGCAGCGGGGAAACCGTGTTGACCCGGAGGAACTGGTCGCGCTGGGTGGCGATGTCCTCCGCCACGAACCCCGCGACGGTGACCGGGAGCCGGTTCTTCTTGGTGCGCGCCAAGGCCAGGCTGCGCTGCTGACCGTCGACGATCCACGCGGGTCGCGGTTCGTCGTCGTTCTGCGCCATCGGGATCTCGAGCGTTCCACTGGTGGCGAGGCCGTCCGAGGCGCTCGGTCCGGGGCTGGAGCGGAAGCGCACGGAGTTCGGCAGGGCCATGATCAACCCGTTGGGGAACAGTACCTCGTCGCTGTCGAGGTACTCCAGGATCTGCTGCACGTGTTGCTTCTTCTCCGGGCGCTGGTACCCGAGCAGGCGACCGGCCTCGTCCCTGGAGATGCGCGCCACATCGGCGATCTGCGCGACCTCCTCGGCGGCGAGGGTGAAGATGTAGAGCGGGATGGTCGGGTGCTGGTGGACCTTCAAGGCCCTGCGCTTGAGGTTCACCGCTCTCCCATCGTTTCGGCGTAGAGGTTGGCGAACCTCCCCTGCTCACACGCCCTGCCGCTCTCCCGAAGCTGCCGGTGCAACTTCGTTCGGGAGACGTCGGGTTGCTTCGCCACCGACTTGCGGATGTACTCCTTGACATCCGCGTCGGTCATCGGCGCGCGGTTGAACCGTTCCGGTTGCGCCGACCGTTTCACCCAACGTTCCCAGGACCGGCTCGTGCGCGGGGACATCAGGTCCCCGTTCTCGCACTGAGCGAGCCAGGTGGCGGCCATCCGCGCGTTCAGCCCCGTGAGGGTACCTCCCAGAGCCTTGCGCAGAGCGCCGTTCGCCGGGACGTGGTGCACGCCGGCGATCGCACCGTCGTCGGCCGTACCCCCGATGAGGAGGACCCCGTGGCCGTTGGCGCCGAGCTCCCCGAGTTCGGGTTTGAGCACGCTCCCGTAGACCTCGGAGAGGATGAGCAGGACCGGCCGGTCGCGGCCCAGCGCTTCGACACGCGACCCGCGCACGTGCTTCCGGAGCCCTTTCCACCACAGTCGCCGATCGACAGGGGCGGCTGCGACCGTGTCCGGGCTGCCGGGGCTGAACGTCGCCGCGTACGCGGGGAAGCTCCTTTTCGCTGGTTGGAGGCCGAGTCCGGCTGAAGCCACCCACAGATCGGGTTCGAACCCGGCGTTCTCGGCTGCCCGGAGCACAGCCGCAGCCTGCACCCACTGCTCGCCCTTGTACAGCTTGATGAGCGGAACGCGCTCCTCAGCGGAGCGCAGGCGCTCGCCCCACGCTTCCAGTCGATCGGCGACCGCGCCGTCGGGAAGGGAACCAGCGCGGAGGGCGGGCAACGGATCGAACATCTTACGGTCCGTGCAGGTCACAACCACGGATAGTTGTCTCACGCCTCGCGGGCTCCCTCGAGAGCTAACTCGACCGCAGTGCGGTTTACTCGTCTGTCCAGTTACTGGGCTAGGATCTTCGGTGGCGAACCGTCAATTGAAGGGATACGTCGATGGCACAACCGGCGATCGTACTGCTGAGCGGCGGTCTCGATTCCACCACGGTGCTCGCAATCGCGAAGGACCAGGGCTTCGAGCCGTACGCGCTGAGTTTCCGCTACGGCCAACGGCACAGCGTGGAACTCGAAGCCGCCGAGCGCGTCGCCAAGAGCCTCGGCGCGGCGGGGCACGTGATCGTCGACATCGACCTCCGGGTCTTCGGCGGCTCGGCGCTCACCTCCGACATCGAGGTTCCCAAGCACGACCACGTGGGCGAGGTCGCTGCCGACAGCGTGCCGATCACCTACGTGCCGGCGCGCAACACCATCTTCCTCTCGTTCGCCCTCGCCTACGCCGAGGTCAGCGGGGCCAAAGACATCTTCACCGGTGTCACGGCCGTCGACTACAGCGGTTACCCGGACTGCCGCCCCGAGTACATGGCGGCTTACGAGGAGATGGCCAACCTCGCGACTCGTGCGGGGATCGAGGGCACGGGTCGGCTCCGCCTGCACTCCCCCCTGATCGAGATGTCGAAGGCCGACATCATCAGGGAAGGTCTCCGGTTGGGCGTGGACTACTCGATCACGTCGAGTTGCTACGACCCCGACGAACAGGGGCGGGCGTGTGGCCGCTGCGACACCTGCCTCCTCCGGTTGAAGGGCTTCTCCGAAGCGGGCGTCAGCGATCCCGTCGTGTACCGGACCACGACCGCATGACCTACCTGATCAAGGAGATCTTCTACACGCTCCAGGGCGAAGGCACACACGCCGGGCGACCCGCCGTGTTCTGCCGCTTCTCGCGCTGCAACCTGTGGACCGGTCTGGAGAAGGACCGCTACCGGGCGATCTGCAAGTTCTGCGACACCGATTTCGTCGGTACCGACGGCACAGGTGGTGGCCGGTTCGGGACCGCCGATGAACTAGCGGAAGCGGTCGAGCGCGCATGGCCGTCGGAGGCGCGGGACCACCGGTTCGTGGTGTGCACCGGCGGAGAGCCGCTTCTCCAGTTGGACGATGCCGCGGTCGCCGCTCTGCACGACCGAGGTTTCGAGGTCGCCGTGGAAACCAACGGCACTCGCGTGCCGCCGGTCGGCGTGGACTGGCTCTGCGTCAGCCCGAAGATCGGAGCGGAGTTGGTGGTGACTGCGGGCGACGAGTTGAAACTGGTCTACCCCCAGCTTGGTGGCGACCCCGCGCAGTTCGAACACCTCGACTTCCGGACGTTCCGGCTCCAACCCCTCGATGACGCGGAGCGGGACAGCCACACGCGCGCGGCGGTGGAGTACTGCATGAAGAACCCGCGCTGGTCGTTGTCGTTGCAGACCCACAAGTTCCTGGGGATTCGTTGATGGAGATCTTCCGTGAGTTCACCTTCGAAGCGGCGCACCGCCTCCCCGAGGTGCCGGAAGGGCACAAGTGCGCCCGCTTGCACGGTCACTCTTACCGCGTGACGGTGCACGTCGAAGGGTCGGTCGACCCGACCGCGGGCTGGGTGATGGACTTTGGTGACGTGAAGGCGGCCTTCAAGCCTCTCGAAGAGCAACTCGACCATCATTACCTGAACGAGGTACCCGGGTTGGAGAACCCCACAAGCGAGAACCTCGCGGTGTGGATCTGGGATCGTCTGCTGCCGCGGCTGCCCGGGCTGTCCAGCGTGACCGTTCGCGAAACCTGCACCTCCGGGTGCACCTACCGGGGTCGGTGACCGTGCACGACATCCAAGGGGAGTACGACCCCCGCGAGGTCGAGGTCGACCAGGTGGGTATCGCCGGGTTGCGCTACCCCGTGCTGTTCGAGGACGGCGTCATCAGCGAGCGCGGCGTGGCCGAGGTCTCGGTCACCGTCCGCCTCCAGGCGGATCGTCGCGGCACGCACATGAGCAGGATGGTCGCGCTGGTGCACGATCGACTGCGGGTCTTCGACCCGCGTGACCTGGCGCAGACGCTGAAGTCGGGAGCCGCCGACCTGGACGCGCCGCAGATCGCGATCACTCTCAGCATGCCGATCGTCACCGCTACCGCGGCTCCGACGAGCGGGCTCGAGTCGATGACGGTGCACGACATCGCTGTGACCGGCACCTGGGAGGACGGCGGCTGCCGGGTCACGACCTCCGTGACGTCCGAGGTGACCAGCCTCTGCCCCTGCTCGAAGAGCATCTCCGACTACGGCGCGCACAACCAGCGCAGCAAAGTGACCCTGTCGGTCACCGGTGACGGGGACGATCTGTACCCCTTGCCCTTGGTGGACGCGGTCGAGATCATCCGTGGCAGCGGCTCCGCTCCGGTCGTTCCGCTCGTGAAGCGGGTGGACGAGCGGACGTTGACGATGCAGGCGTACGACCACCCGGTGTTCGTCGAAGACATGGCCCGGGACATCTCGTTGGCGTGCCGGGCTCGTGGACTCGCGCACCAAGTGCATGTGCGCAACCTTGAGAGCATCCACAGCCACGACGCCGTGGCGTTCATCGTCGGCTGATGCCGAACCTCGAAGGCAAGGACATGTTGAGGAAGATCACGCCCGGTGGGGCCGTGCTGCTCGTCGCGTACATCGCCACAATCCCGTTGGCGAACTTCGTGGTCAGCCGCTTCGGCGTCGTCCCGGTGGGGTTCGGCTACCTCGCACCCGCTGCGGTGTACTTCGCCGGCCTCGCCCTGGTGCTCCGTGACCTGGCCCGGGAAAGTGCGGGCCGAGGCGCGGTGCTGGCCGCGATCGTCATCGGCACGGTGTTGTCCTACTTGTTGGCGGACCCCGCGCTCGCGACCGCTTCCGCTGCGGCCTTCGCGCTGGCTGAGTGCCTGGACTTCGCGATCTACGAGCCGTTGCGCAAGCGTGGACTCATCATCGCCGTCGTGGGCTCCAACGTCGTCGGTCTGCTCGCGGACAGCCTGCTCTTCCTCAAGTTGGCGTTCAACTCGTTCGAGTACCTGCCCGGGCAGATCATCGGTAAGGCGTGGATGACTGTCGCGGCCGTTGCGGTGCTGGCCCTGTTGGGACGTACGACAGTTCGCACGGGAGCGAACTGAGCACGGGATGACCGCCTGATCGGACGTCGCGGCAGATGGATCCGGTCCTCGGGCGTGTCGTCGCCCGACCGGCTCGGCGGAATGCGCACTCACTCCGTTCGACGCCCTGGATCTTCATCGACGCCGCCGCTGTTCGCTCAGACCCGAGCGTCAGCGGCGGCGTCAACGCTGTCTGCGTGCGCTAGTTCATTGATCGCCATTTCCTCGGCCCGCCGGGTGCCGGCCCTATCCGATGGTGAACGCTGAACGGACTCCCTCTGACGACTGTGGTGATGACTTTCGTCCAGGTCTCTGGAGGGTTGGGAGATCGGGGCGTGGGAGTGAAATTGTGGGTCTGATTTGAGATCAAAGCGCTGGCATTGGCGAATGCATCGGGTTGATCGTGGTTGATGTCGTTGAGTGGGCTGGAGCGTTGGCTTGCTTGACGGTGTTCGTGGTGTTGAAGTTGCGGGTCGCTGAGCAGGGCCGGTTGCGCGAGCGGGCTCGGATCGCCGCTGACATGCACGACTCGTTGAGGGCACCGGCTGGCGTTGATCGCGTTGCGGGCCGGCGGGTTGGAGTTGGCTCCGACATGAGCGAGGAGAACCGGCGGGTGGCGGCCGGGTCGTGGGCGTCGGCGGTGGGGAGTTGCCGGAGTTGGTCGGGCATGCGGTGCACCGGGTGGTGTAGGAGGGCTGACCGACGCCGCTCGGCACGCCCCTGGGAATGAGGTCGATGTGCGGGTCGTGCGCACGGCGGGGGAGGTGAATGCGCTGGTGGGCGGACTCCGGCTGGCTTTGGCGCTGGGAGCGGCGGCCTCAGGCCCTCGTCTGCATTGTCCCACCAGGGGTACGACAGACGGTCTGGTGCGGCGGGCGAGTTGGGTCGCGGCGGACGAGGCCGCCTACCTGTCGCCGCGAATCGCGCAGCGGGTGGTCGAGGGCATGCGTGGTGTGTGGTGGGGGCGGCATGAAAGGGCGCGCTGGGGTGGGAGGGCTCGGTGGGCGCGAGTGGGAGGTGTTGGGGTGGTGGGCGCGGGGTCTGACCAGGAGATCGCCTCAGGGGTCCGTCGCCGAGGGGACGTTGAGGCGTGCGATCGCGGTTCGCCGAGTGCCTGGGGGCGTCGAGCGGGGGTTGGAGCGCTGTTCTCGCGCGCGACGGCCGGCCTGACTGGCTGAGTGGTTCGCCCGACAGGGCGACACCGGGTCGGGTCGGTTGGTGTACCTGCCGGTCATTGGTTTTGTGGCCGGTTGGGGGTTGGGCGTGTCACCCGGGTGGTGGGGGTGTGGTGCCGGAGGTTGGGCGGGCTCGTTCACCCGGTGCAGTTGTCGGCGGGTTGTGAACCACTCGTTGGTGCAGGTCCCGTCCCCGCCCGGTGGATGGCCCCGTGGTGTGGGCCGCTGCCAGGCTCGTCAACGGTCCCGGACGCCGACCTGGCGGCCGGGCCGCCAGACGACGACCCGTGAGGAGCGCCTCGGACCATGGCCACGGCACAATCCCCGACCACCGATGTGAAGCCGGTGCTGCGCAGCGCCTACCAGCGCTCGGTCGCCGAGTACTGGAACCAGGAGAAGGACCCGGTCAACATCAAGCTCGGCGAGGTCGACGGGCTGTACCACCACCACTACGGCATCGGGGCCTACGACCCGGCCGTGCTGGAGGCGCCGGCGGGTCAGCGCGACCAGGCGATCATCGCCGAGTTGCACCGGCTGGAGACCGCGCAGGCCGACGTCCTGCTCGACCACTTCGGCTCCGTCGTGCAGCCGGGCGACCGCATGATGGACGGCGGCTCCGGCCGCGGCGGCACCAGCTTCATGGCCAACCAGCGGTTCGGCGCGCGCGTCGACGGCGTCAGCATCTCCGAGGCCCAGGTCGAGTTCGCCAACGACCAGGCCCGCAAGCGCGGCGTCGCCGACCAGGTCCGGTTCCACTTCAAGAACATGCTCGACACCGGGTTCGAGACCGGCTCGATGCGCGGCATCTGGACCAACGAGACCACGATGTACGTGGACCTCCAGCAGCTCTACGGCGAGTTCTCACGGCTGATCGCCCCCGGCGGCCGGTACGTGTGCATCACCGGCTGCTACAACGACGTCACCGGCGGCCGGTCGCGCGCGGTCAGCCAGATCGACCAGCACTACATCTGCAACATCCACCCGCGCAGCGAGTACTTCAAGGCGTTGGCGGACAACGGTTTCGTGCCGATCAACGTGGTGGACCTGACCGCCGCCACCATCCCGTACTGGGAGCTGCGCGCCAAGTCCTCGGTCGCGACCGGCATCGAGGACCCCTTCCTGACCGCCTACCGCGAGGGCAGCTTCCACTACCTGCTGATCGCCGCCGACCGCATCTGACCAGCCGTGGCGCGGGGGCGGAGTGCACCCGTCCCCGCGCCCGAACCCAAGGGGCGCACCACGATGACGGAGACCGTTGCCGCGGACTGGACCGTGCCGAGCGGGCTGGGCACGTCCGCCGCGCGGGTCGTGGCGGAGCTGACGAAGGTCGAGCCGCCGCAGCCGGGCTACCTGGAACGGCCGTGGGGCGACGGGACCGCGCCGCCGCTGTACGTCCCGGTCGCCGAGCGGATCGACCACGCGCTCACCGAGGTCGTCGAGGACGGCCTCGCGGCGTGGGCCGCGGAGATCGGGTTCGAGGGCGACGACCTCGACCACATGCGCAAGGCCGGGTTCGGGCGGCTCGCCGTGCTGACCCACGTCGACACCGAGGACCCGGACCGGCTGCTCATCGCCGCCAAGCTCAACGCCGCCTGGTGGGCCGCCGACGACCTGTACGCCGACGACAGCGGCATGGGCGCGGAACCCACGCAGCTCCCACCGCGCCTGGCGATCGCGATGGCCGCCATGGACCCGCTGCCCGACGCGGGCGAGTTCTCCGTGCCGCTGGACGAAACCCTCGGCTCGGACGTCGTGCTGCGCGCGCTGCGCACCGGCATCGACCACCTGACCCGGTACGGGACCCCGTCGATCGTGCAACGGGTGAACTACTCGACCTTCGCCATGTTCGTGAGCTGGACCAGCTACGCGGCCTGGCGGCACACCGGCGAGTACCCGCCCGCGTGGAAGTACCTGGCCACCCGCCAGCACGACACCTTCTACACGTCGATGACGCTGATCGACGCCGTGGGCGGTTACGAGGTGCCCGCGAACCTGTACTACGAGCCGAACGTGCGCCGCGCCGCGTTCCAGGCCGGCACGGCGTCCGTGCTGGTGAACGACCTGATGTCGGTCAAGAAGGACGCGGCCGACGAGAAACCCGTGGTCAACATGGTCCTCCAGGTCGCGGCCGACCGGGGCGTCTCCGTCGAGGAGGCCTCCGAGGTCGTGGTGGACCTGCACAACAAGATCGTCCGCGACTTCGAGGAGCTGCACCGCTCGCTGCTGCCGCTGCCGTCGCCGGAACTCCAGCGGTTCCTGCGCGGGTTGAAGTCGTGGATGGGCGGCGGGTTCGAGTGGCACAACACCAACCCCCGCTACCGGTAGCGACGCATCGGTCACTTATGCACTAACTTCGCTCTCGGTGTGTTGCTCACTGATGGGGGAAAGTGCATGAGACTACGAAGGTTCGCGGCCGTCCCGGCATTGGCGGCGCTGGTCGCGGCGACGGTCACCCCGGTCGCCGCGGCCGACGCCGCCGGCAACCCGGCGACGGTCGCCGAGGCCGACGGCGGCGGCAACCCGGCGGCGCGGCTCGCCGAGGCGATCCGGCAGGCCGTGGTGGCGCAGGACTTCAAGGACGTCATCGACCTGACGCCGCCCGAGCCGGGGCTGGCGGCGCGGTCGGCCGAGCCGGTGGAGAAGTACGACGGCTACCCCGCGCAGCGGACCGCCCGACTGGCCGCCGCCGCCGGGAAACCGCTGCACCAGACGCCGAACCTGGACGTCGCGGTGATCGAGCTGGACGACGCCGGCCGTCCGCGCGCCCTGGCCGACGTGCTGCTCAGCCCGCAGTACCCGCAGGGTGTCGTGGTGCCGGTGGACCGGCGGACGCTGTCCACCGACCAGGTCCGCTACCGCTGGTGGGACGACACCGAGTGGGACGTCAACGGCGGGCGCGGCACGCGGGACGTGCTCGCGGGCCGGGAGAACGCCCCGATCGACTTCTCCTCGCCCTACCCGGCGTCGGTGCTCAAGCTGATGGTCGGGTTCGGCGTGCTGCGGCTGGTCGACCAGGGCCGGGTCGCGCTGGACGGCGACTACGCCTACGAGCCGACCGTGCCGCGACCGGCGTGCGGCGGCAAGCAGACCAAGACCGTGCGGCAGTTCTTCGACGAGATGATCACCAAGTCGCAGAACGAGTCCACCTGCGCGCTGATCAAGATGATCCACGACCTCAAGGCCATGGACGAGCTGAACGAGTCGTTCGCGCGCCTGGGCATGCCGACGCTGATGATCACCGGCACGCTGCCGGAGAACGGCGGCCGGTGGATCGGCTCGAACATGAGCGGCATCGACACCGCGAAGCTGTTGCTGCTGGTCAACGGCGGTCCGGGCGTGCTGTGGCGGACGGCGGACGGCAAGGCCGTCACGCGTGAGGCGCTCAGCCGGTCGTCGCGGGCGTTCTTCCTCAAGACGCTGGGCGACCAGGGGCACAACGAGATGCTGTCCACCACCAACTGGTGCGGGCGCGACTACCCGGCGCAGGGCATCCCGCAGGTCACGCCGAAGCGCTGGGTGCAGCCCGACGGCACGGTGACCGTCGGCGACGCCGTGTACGGGCAGGACGTGCGGCCGTGCGACGCGCGAGCCGAGGTGACCTACGCCCACAAGAACGGTTGGGTGGACACCACCGGCAGTGACGCCGGCATCGTGAAGTCGTTGCGCGGCAAGGACAAGCGCAACTACATCGTGGTCGTGTTCGGCAACCTGGGCACGGACTACGTGGACCCGCACCGGCCCGCCGACCAGCCCGGCCTGTTCCCGGTGCTCTACACCGAGAAGTACGCCAAGCTGGGCAAGGCGATCGACGGGATCATGACCGGCCGGCGCTGACCCAGTCGCCCCGGTCCCGCAGGTGCAGGACGAGGGCGGCGATGTTCCACGCGTCGTCCTCGCCCCTGTGGTGCCGCCCTTCCAGCGGCAGCCCGGCGATCTCCAGGGCCTGCGCCATCCCCGGCCGCTTGCGCAGCCCGTGGGACTCGGTGAAGACCATCTTGGCGTTGGTGTGGTCCTGGCTGAACGGGTACTGCACGCCCGCCGCCCGGCACTGGCGCGTGAACTGGTTGCGGTCGTAGTCGCCCCAGCTCGCCCACGGCCGCCGACCGGCGTCGTGCTCGGCGGCGAGCGCCTTGCAGGCCTGGGCGAACGTGAGCCCGGTGTCCACCTCGGCCTGGGTGAGACCGGTCAGCTCGGTGCAGAACGGGCTGACGCGGCTGCGCTGGGGCCGCACCAGGATGCCGTGGCGGGCGGTGCGGACGCCGGCGGCGAGGTCCACGACGGTGAGACCGATCTCGATGATCTCGTTGGTCTGACCGGGCGGGGGGTTGCCCTCCCAGCAGGTCGCCTCGACGTCCACGACGTTGATGATGTCCACGGCCGGCACGCTAGTGCGGCCCGCCACCGGACTTCACGCGGATTTCCAGCCGGAAGCGGTCCGCCGCCGGGCAACCGGCCCGGCGGCGGACCCTCAGGAGTGCCTCAGCAGGGGCCGAGGTCCTGCCAGACCGCCCAGGAGCCGGGCGCGCCCGGCTCCGCGCCGGTCGAGTACCAGGTCGACCGCCACTTGTTGCCGTTGTGGGAGACCTCGTCGTTCGGGACGTACGAGGTGGTCGCGTTCCACGCCGGCAGGTCGCCGCAGCCACCGCCGCCGTCACCCTCGACGGTCAGCGTGTAGGTGGCGGTGTGCGTGGTGTCCGCGCCGTTCGCCGTCACGGTGATGGTGTAGGTGCCCTCGGGGGTCGCCGAGGTCGTCGCGATCGTCAGCGTGGACGACTCGCCGGACTCCACCGACAGCGGCGTGAACGTCGCCGTCGCGCCGGTCGGCAGGCCCGTCGCCGTGAAGTGGACCTTCTGCGGCGAGCCGGCGGTCGTGGTGGTGCCGACGGTGCTCGTCGCCGAACCGCCCGCCTGGACCGTGCCGCTGGTCGGGTTCAACGCCACCGAGAAGTCGTTCGCCGGGGGCTCGCCGCCGACGGTCAGCGTGTAGGTGGTCGAGCGGGTCGCGTCCGGGCCCGTGCCGGTGACGGTGATCCGGTGCTCGCCCGCCGGCGTCGACGCGCTGGTGGCGATGGTCAGCCGGGCCGACTCGCCGGCGGCGACGGTGGTCGGGTCGAACGTGGCCGTGGCGCCCGCGGGCAGGCCGGTGGCCGTCAGCGCGACCTTCTGCGACTGGCCGGACGTGACCGTGGTGCCGACGGTCGTGGTCGCGGTGCCGCCCGGTTCGACGGTGCCCGCGTCCGGGCTGACGGCGATCGCGAAGTCGTTCACCGGTTGCTGGCCGCTGACGGTCAGCGAGTAGGTGACGCTGTGCGTGTTGCCGCCGCCGACGCCCTGCACGGTGATCGGGTACGTCCCCGGCACGGCGGACGCCGTGGTGGACACGGTCAGCGTCGCCGACTGGCCGGAGGTCACCGACGACGGCGTCACGGACACCGACACACCGGCCGGCGCGCCGGACGCGGTCAGGGTGACGGTGTGCGGGTTGCCCGCGACCGTGGTGGTGTTGACCGTGCTGGTCGTGGACCCGCCCGCCTGGACGGTGCCCGACGCCGGGGTGAGCGCCAGGCTGAAGTCGTCCACCGGCACCGGCTGGCACGTCGGCTCACCGGACTGCGCCGGCACGCTCACCGCGTTCCACGCCGCCTTGACCGCGTTGTACTGCTTGCAGGTCGGGTCGAGGTTCTTCGCCGCGGTGAGGGTGGCGATGCGGTACTTGAAGTGCGTCATCCCGGACGTCTTGAGCAGCATCGCGTTGTAGAAGATCCGGCCGGCGGCCTGGATGCCGATGCCGCTGGGGATGGTCGAGCCGTCGCACGTCGGGCTGTTCTTCGAGCCTTCGGCCAGCAGGTGGAACCAGTGGTTGAAGGGGCCCGCCGCCGCGTGCACCTCCGTGCCGGGGATGGCGCTGGACCAGCAGTTCGGGTGGTTGGAGACCGCCTGCGGGTTGGCCATGTTGCGGATCGGCCCGCGGCCGACCAGGTTGACGGTCTCGCCGACCAGGTAGTCCGGGGTGTCCCACGGCGCGGGCTCGTTGGCGTAGGCCTCGGTCAGCGCGCCGAAGATGTCGCCGGTGGCCTCGCCGAGCCCGGCCTCGCGCGCCGCGCCGCCGGGGGTGTACTGGTCGAGGGCGTGGCCGTGCTCGTGGCCGACGACGTCCATCGAGGCGATCCACTGGTTGGCGTTGTTGCGCCCGATCTCGATGTGCTGGCCGGTCCAGTAGGCGTTGACCCGGTCCAGGCCGACCTTGACCGTGACGCCGCGGCCGTTGCCGTCGATCCCGTTGCGCCCCAACCACTCGCGCAGCATGTTCCACTGCTTCTGGGTGGACCACAGCACGTCGACGCAGCCGGTCTCCTTGCTGGTGGCCTGGCCGTTGCCGAAGCTGTTGGACGCCTTGGTGAACGGCTGGTTGGTCGCGTAGTCCACGCAGCGCAGGCCGGGCCGCGTGTCGTCGACCGTGCTGTTGTTGCTGGTGTCGATGGTCAGCGGGTTCGGGCCGTTCCACTCGCTGGTGCCGGTGCCGGCCCGGACGTCGTCCACCAGGTCCTCGACCACGCCGGTGCGGGCGTTGACGAAGACGTGCAGCCGGCTGGGCTCGCCGTTGCGGACGCCGGTGACCACGGTCTCGTAGACCAGCTTGCCGTGGCCCTGGGCCAGCACGGACAGCGTCGAACCCTCGACACCGTCCACACGGGACAGTTGGGCGCGGGCGATCCGCTCGGCCCGCGCCTTGTCGACGCGGGGCCGCGTGTCCACGGCGAGCCCGCCCTCGTTGGCGGCGACGGTCTCCAGCACCTTGCCCGCCGCGTCGGTGGCCACGACCGCGTCGCCGCCGACGACCGGCAGCCCCTTGTAGGTGCGCTCGTAGGCCACGTAGTACAGGTCTCTGCGACCGGGCACGCCGCCCTTGTGGACGGCCTGGCGGCGGAACTGCTCGTCCGGGCCCTTGGCCAGGGCGTCCAAGCCGGACGCGGCGGCCCGGTCGGCCGCGGCCACCGCGAGCGCCACCGGGTCGGCGGGGGCGGGCGCGGCCTGGGACGGACCTCCGACCACCTGGATCGACAGGGCGGTCAGGCAGGCGGCCAGTACTGTGCCTGTTCTGCGTTTCATGCCAGCTCCTCGGGCATGCAGGGAATACCGAGAACTCGGAAGCGGCGGCCTCGCCGGGTCCGGCGATGTGGACTAGACCACTCCTGTGTATCGCCCCCGGGAAGGCCCATCGAGCCTTAACACTTGCCAGTGTGCGAAATGTCGTAACAGGCTTATGACCAGCTCAAACGCTGGTCTCATCGCGAAAAGTTATGTCGTTTCGATATGCCGCCGAACGCTTGGCAGAATGGTGGTGTCGAAGGGGGGCTTTTGGCATGGACGTGGAACGGTTCGATCCGGACGGCGCCGACCACGACGACCTGGTGGGGTTCGCCCGGGTGCAGGTGGCGGCGGCGGAGCAGGCCGGGACACCCGGGCCGCGGCCGTCGGTGGACACGGCGGTGTGGCGGCTGCGCAACCCGTTCTCCGGGTTCGGGCCGGCGGTGCACTGGCTGGCGCGGTCGGCCGGCGGGGTCGTCGGGGGCGCGGTCGCGTACTTCCCGGACGAGGAGAACACGGACACCGCGTTGATCACGGTGACCGTGCACCCCGACCACCGCTGGCACGGCGTCGGCACGGCGGTGCTGCGCACGGTCGTCGCCGAGGTCGCGCGGCGCGGGCGGACGGCGGTGGAGGCGTGGCACGTCGACGAGGGCAGCGCCGGCGAGCGGTGGGCGTTGTCGCTCGGGTTCCGCGAGCTGCGGCGGATGGTGCTCCAGCGGTTGGACATGTCGGCCGCGCGCACGGACGTGCCGGTGCCGCCCGGCTACGAGCTGCGCTCCTGGGTCGGGGCCGCGCCGGAGGACGTGGTCGCCTCGTACGCCCGCGCCCGCAACGCGATCGGCGACTCGCCGTTGGGGGAGGCGGACTACGAGCACCCGGACTGGACGGTGGACCGGGTGCGGGCCGAGGAGGCCGCGCGGCGGCGGCAGGGCGTCGAGCAGCGGGTCGTCGTGGCGCTGCACGGCGGTGAGGTCGCGGGGCTGACGGAGGTCGAGACCCGCCCGGCCTCGCCGGAGTGGCTGATGCAGGGCGACACCGCCGTGGTGGCGGCGCACCGGGGCCGGCGGCTGGGACTGGTGCTGAAGGCGCACATGCTGCGCCGGGTGGCGGCCGAGCTGCCGGCCGTCGAGGCGGTGCTCACCGGCACCGGCACCGGCAACCACGCGATGATCCGCGTCAACCACGCGCTGGGCTACCGGGACGTGCGGACGTGGCTGTTCCTGCGTCGGGCGGTGGACGGGCTCTGACCGCGGCGGGTCAGTTGTAGCGGCCGATCACGTCCCGGATGAGGCCGTCGCGGACGAGGAACTCGTAGTGGAAGACCTCCCGCGCGCCGCCGCGGGTGGTGAAGGTGTAGTCGACGCGGTAGCGGTCGCCGTTCCACCGGGTGCCGGTGACCTCGTACCGGCCGCCCGCGTCGATCACCTCCGGGTCGAGGAAGCGGTCCATGATGTCGCGGCGGGACGGGTAGATGCGGCCGATGCTGTCGAACCGGGCGTCCTCGGCGAAGGTGGCGGCGACGGCGGCCGAGTCGCCCGCGTTGGCCGCGTCGACGAACCGCTGGGCCAGTTCGGGCGCGGCGGTGCGGTCGGCTTCCGACACGGGCGCGGTGGTGGTCGTCGCGGGGGTGGCCGCCGGTTCGGTGGTGCCGCACGCGGTGACGAGCAGGAGCAGTGCGGCGGCGGTGATGCGCTGGTGGATCCGCATGGTTCCAGGAGACGGCGGAATGCGCTCCACGTCCAAGACCTCCGGCCATACCCTGGGCGCATAGATCACACCGAGGGGGCGGGAGCACCGGTGGACGTCGACACGCGCGTCCTGCGCTACTTCGTGGCCGTGGCGGAGCACCTGAGCTTCACCCGGGCCGCCGAGAGCCTGTTCGTGTCGCAGCCGTCGTTGAGCAGGCAGATCCGGCGGTTGGAGGAGGACCTGCGGCTGACGCTGTTCGAGCGCACCAGCCGCGAGGTCCGGCTGACGGCGGCCGGCGCGGCCCTGTTGCCGGCGGCGCGGCGCATCATCGCGGATTGGCAGGCCGCGCAACGTGCCGCGCGTGGTGTGTCGGCGGTGCTGCGCATCGGGTTCGAGGCGACCGGCGCGGGCGCGCTGGGCACCAGGGCCCGCACGGTGTTCAGCGCGCGGCACCCGGAGGTGACCGTCGAGCCCAAGCGGTTCGACTGGGGTGGCGAGGTCGAGGCGTTGCGCGAAGGCCTGGTGGACACGGCTTTCGTGTGGTTGCCGGCCGACACGACCGGTCTGCGCGCCGAGGTCGTCGCGGTGGAGCCGAGGCTGGTCGGGGTGGCGGCGTCGCACCGGTTGGCGGCGCGGACGTCGGTGACCATCGCGGACCTGCGCGAGGAACCGCTGGTGTGGACGCGGAGGGCCCCGCGGCACTGGGTGGACTGGTGGGCGGTGAACCCGCGGCCGGACGGCTCGGAACCGGTGTGGGGTCCGGAGAACGACAACGTGGAGGAGATGCTCGACCACGTGGCCGCGGGCGCGGCGGTGTGCATCGGCCCGGGTTCGATGGCCGCCTACCACGCCCGTCCGGACCTGGCGTGGCGGCCGATCACCGACATCGCGCCGCTGCGCATCGCCCTGGCCCGCCCGGCCGACTGCGCCAACCCGCTGGTGACGGCGTTCGCGGAGGTCGTCCGGGAGGTGGCGCGGACGGGAGGCGCCGGCGCTGTGCCATGATCTGCGGCGCACCTTGGGGGAGGGATCGGTGGAGGCACACCACTTGAGGCCGCCGGAGGCGAAGGACGCGGCGGAGTTCGTGGCGGCGATGAGGGCGCTGCGCGTGCGGTCCGGCTACAGCTTCCGGGTGCTGGAACGACGTGCCGCGAACCTGGGCGAGGTCCTGCCGACGTCCACGCTGAACTCGGCGTTGTCGCGCTCGACGCTGCCGCGCGAGCAGATCGTCGTGGCGTTCGTGCGGGCGTGCGGCGGGGACGAGGAGACGGCGGCGGCCTGGGCCCGGGCACGAGCCGACCTGGCGACCGCCGACCTGGAACCGCCCGCCGCAACCCCGACCACCGATGCGCCCGCTGACGCCGAGCCCGCAGACGCCGAGCGCGCAGAACCCGAAGCCGCCGAGCCCGAGCCCGAGCCCGCGCCCGCCGAGCCCGAGCCCGCGCCCGCCGAGCCCGAGTCCGCAGGGGCCGAGCCGGAAGCCGCCGGAACAGCGCCGATCGCCGCGCACACCACGCCGACCGAAGCGATCCCCGCTCCGCGCGCCGAGACTCCGGCCGCCGACAGTCCGCCCGCTCCCGTCCCGCCCGCGGCCCACCCGTCGGCGGCGGTGCGGCGGAGTCGGGCGGTGGCGGTCGTGGCCGGGATCGTGGCGGTCGTGTTGGCCGTGGTGTTGGTCGCCGTGGTGACCAGTTCGCCGCCGCCCGCCGACTCGAACGCCGCCTCCACCTCGGCCACCACGTCCACGACCACGGCCACCACCACCGAGACGACGGCCGCCACGACCGCCGGCACCACGGCCCCCGCCGAAGCCCAGGCCCCCGCGCCGCAGAACCCGCAACCCCAGCCCAACCCCGTCACGACCACCACCACGGTCAACCGCCCCCAACCGCCGCCCGCCGGCAGCCCCGGGGACGGCATCCAACGCATCCGCCTCGGCCACACGGGCCTGTGCGTCGGCGAAGGCCCGGAACGGTTCAGCACCGAGTCGCGCATCGTCCTCGGCCAGCACGACTGCGCCACCGCCACCCCGCCCACCGAACTCGAACGCCTGCCCGACGGCTCCTACCGCATCAAGCTGCACAACGCCCAGTACGGCGTCGGCTGCGCGACCGTCGACTACGGCGGCAAGGACACCGGCCTCCTCATCGCCGGCACGAACTGCGCCGACCGCGCCGACCAGCGGTTCACCCTCGAACCCGTCAACGCGGGCTTCCGGCTGCACTCCGTCCCGGGCGCGCGCTACTGCGTGGGCGTGTACGGCGGGAGTCGCGAGGAGGGCGTCCAGCTCATCCAGAACCCCTGCGACGGCGGCGCTCACCAGGTCTTCCAGCTCGGCTGAGCCGGAGGTCTACACCGTATACGTCAGGCGTGTACGGTGTAGACATGAGTGGGCAAGGGACCGCTGACCGTCTGGTCGCCGCCGCTATGGCCATCCTCCGCGCTGAGGGCGCACAGGCCGTGACCATGCGGCGGGTGGCGGCCGAGGTCGGCGTCACCGCCATGGCCACCTACCGGCACTTCCCCAACCGGGAAGCGCTGCTGCGGGCCGTGGTGGACCTCGGTGTCGCCGAGGTGGTGGCCGGGTGGGGCAAGCGGCGGTCGCGGACGTTCAAGGGCCGGGTCGACGCCCTGGCCGACGACTTCCTGGACTTCGCGCTGGGGGACCGGAACCTCTACGCCCTCGTGATGGCCGAGCGGTGGGAGGGCGCGCGGCGGCTCGACGAGTTCGCCGGTTCGCCCGCGTTCGCGCCGGTGCTCGACGTGGTTCGGCAGGGTGTCCGGGACGGCGTGCTGCGGGACGCGGACCCGCTGGAGATCACGTTGGCGTTGACCACGCCGGTCCTGGGACTGGTGCAGCTGCACCACGGCGGACGCATCGAACTGTCCGAAAAGGACTTCAGGGCGCTGTGCAAGCGCACGGTGGGGAGAGTGCTCGATGGTGTTGCGACTTAGCGCCGTACTGGCTTCGGCGGTGTTGTTCTTCTTCGGCACGGGGATGTCCGCGTTACCCGCGTTGACGTGGTTGGCCCCGTTGCCCGTGCTGCTGCTCGCGGCACGGACCAAGTGGGCCCCGGCGCTGGGGTTCGTGGCTTATCTGCTGGGCACGGCCAACAGCTGGGCGTTCCAGCTCCGGTCGCACGACGTGCCGATGGTGCCGGCCGGGTTGATCATCAACATCGGCGGCTCGATCACGTTCGCCCTGGTGGTGTGGGTCTTACGGCACCACCTCACGCGTGGCCGGCCGGTGCTCGCCTCGCTCGCCGCGCCCGCGTTGTGGACGGGGCTGCTCTACCTCGTCTCGCTGGTCAACCCGAAGGGCGTGTCGGGGACGTTCGCGAACGACGTGGCCGATGTCCCGGTGGTGGTGCAGACGGCGGCGGTGGCCGGCATGTGGGGTGTGGAGTTCCTGGTGCTCTACGTTCCCGCTGCCGTCGCGGCCTTGATGAGCGCCCGCGGGAAAAGCACCGCGATCGTGGCGTTGGCGCTCGTGGGTGTGGCGCTGGGCGGTGGGGCGATCCGGTTGTCGGGGGACGACGGGCCCGTGCGGAAGGTCGCGGCCATCGCCACCAACCAGAAGCACTGGGCACCCGACCTGGCGACGTCGGAGGCGCGGGACCTGGTGGCCACCTACGTCCGGGAGATCGAGGGCCTGCCCGCCGGCGTGGACACCGTCGTGCTGCCCGAGGGCACCGTGGGCTCCGCCGAAGCCAACCCGAGCGCGCTGGTCGAACCGCTGCGCCGGGTGGCGGGTGAGCGAAAGCTCGACATCGTCGTCGGTCACATGCACTACGCCGAGCGGGCGAAGTACAACTACGCCCTGGTCTTCCCGAGCGATGGCGGCCCACCCCTGACCTACCTCAAGCACCACGACTCCGCCAGCGCGCCCGGCCGCGACCTGCTCGTCCGCGCCGCCGCCGGCGTCGCGATCTGCGCGGACGTCAACCAGCCCGACCCGATCCGGGACTACGCGGCGGCCGGGACGACGCTGCTGCTCGTCCCGGCGTCCGACGAGACGGAGAACGGGTGGCAGCACAGCCGGACGCTGCTCGTCCGCGGTGTCGAGCACGGCCAGGCCACGGTGTGGTCGGCGCGCACCGGGACGCTGATGATCGCCGACGGCCGTGGGCGGGTGCGGGCCGACGCGAGCACCGGCGGGGCCGGGGCGGTGACGACGGTGGTGGCCGACGTGCCGACCGGGCCCGGCGCGACGCCCTACACGCGGCTGGGGGACTGGTTCGCCTGGCTGTGCCTGGCCATCGCCCTGGGCGGCCTGCTCACCGACCGGCTGGGCGGCCGGCTCGGTGGCGGGCGGTTGGGCGGCGGGCGGCTCGGCGACCGGCTGCGCGGCGGGCGGCTCGGCGGTCTGCGCGGCGGGCGTCAGACGATGCGGGCGGCGGAGACCGGGCGTTCGGCCAGCGAGTAGGTGCCGGCCGAGTTGGTGTTCACGCTCCACCGGTACCGGGTGAACTCGCCGGTCTCGTCCGAGGCGTAGAACATCATGTGGCCGAAGCCCGCGCCGTCCGTGGCCGCCGTGGCGTTGAAGATGCGGCTGTCCGGGAACGCGAAGTAGCTGCCCACGCCGTGCAGGCCGTGGGGCTCGGCGGTGCAGTCCACGACCTCGACCGCGTACTGCGTCTCACCGGGGAAGTTCAGCCCGCCGGACGGTGCCACGTAGGTGCCGCGCAGCGAGCGGACCATGACGATGTGGCCGGTGTTGGTGTCCTGGTCGTTGTCGTAGTCGATGGCGACCAGGTCGCCGGGGCGCAGGTCGGCGACCCGGGTGACGCGCTGGAAGTGCGGCACGTCGTCGCGGGCGAACGCGGCCTGGTAGTCGCGGGCGAACGGGCTGGCCAGCCCGAAGTGGTTGGCGAAGAACTTCGAGGTGGCCCACTTGTAGGTGCGCTTGAGGACCGCGGTCTGGAAGGAGGCGCACTGGCTCTGGTTGACCCAGCTGGACGCGTCGCCGGGCGAGCCCCAGGTGACGATGTTGGGCTGGTCGGGGGTCTTGTACCGGTTGTTGGACAGCGGGCACGTCGGCAGCGACAGGTAGCCGACGAGCTGCTCGGCCTCCAACAGGTGCGGTGTGGACGTCCGGTGTGGACGCGGCTCGCGGCGCGCGCTCGTCCCCGGAGCCGCGGTGACACCCACCGCGACGGCGGTCGCCCCGGAGAACGATCTGCGGGACAGGTCCATCGTGCGACTCCCCCTTCGATACGGGCCCGCACACCGTAGTCGAAGGGATCGCTCCGCACCCGTCGGTTCAGCGGGCGTACACCAGGAGGAGAGTGGTCAGCGCGGTGCACATGGCGAGCATGGTGGCGATCCCGGTCATGGCCGCGCCGGCCGACAGCAGCACGCGGGTGAGCATCCCGAGCAGGCGGCGCAGCAGCCGGGCCAGGCCCAGGACCAGCGTCATCGCGCCCATGAGGAGGATGAGGACCAGCGGGGTCCACTCGGTGGTCTCGGACGACTGAGCTAAAGCGGTGAGCGTGTTCATGGCTACCCCCGGATGGCTTCCTGGGTGAACTTCACTTAGCTCACTGAAGTTGACTGAACCTCAGCAAGGTTCAGGGTAGGGGTGGCATTTCCGCCTGACAAGAGGCGTAATGGGCGTACCGGGGTTCACCGAGGGGTGTTCCTTCTTCAGCTGGGTGAGGAACGTCGTGTATGTTGCGCTCTTCAGCTTGTACGCTGAAGTTCACTGAAGGGCGCGGGCGACGTGGTCGGTTCGGGTGACACCTTGGCGCTGGCGCACCGCCTCCGGGCGCTGCGTGAGGAGCAGTGGCCGGACAAGGTGATCACGCAGAGTGATCTTGCGGATGCGTTCAGTGCCGAGAAGCGGGCCAGCGTGCCGCTGCTGTCGTCGTGGGAGAGCCGGACCCACCCCAAGGCGCCGCCGCTGAGCCGGCTCGCCGCGTACGCCACGTTCTTCGCGACGCGCCGGTCCGTGGTCCGCTACCCGTACCGCCTGCTGCCGGTGGACGAGCTGACGCCGGAGGAGGCGCAGCGGCGGGAAGAGCTGCTGGCCGAGCTGACCGAGCTGCGCGCCGCCGCCGTGCGGCAGGACAACGGCGCGGTGTCCGAGGTGGACCGGCCCGGCCGCGACGACTTCTGGTACTTCCCGGACCGCAACAACATCACCATCGTGGTCGCCCAGCTGCCCAAGGCGATGCGCGACCAGATGCCGTACGCGGACCCGACGAAGCCCGACTACGTCGAGCTCTACACCTACGCCGACCTCGACGCGCTGATCGAGCTGCACGGCCACATCCGGGCGCTCAACCCGCGCAGCCGGGTGCACTTCCGCATCGCCTCCGGCCTCGCGCCCGACGACTACACCTCCCACCTGGTCCTGCTCGGCGGCGTCGACTGGAACGTCGTCACCCGCGAGCTGCTGGACCGCGTCGACCTGCCGGTCCGCCAGGTGACCCGGCACGACGAGTCCGAGTCGGGCGGGTTCGTCGTCGGGCAGGGGAGCGACCAGCGCGTGTTCGCGCCCAAGCTGGGCGAGCACGAGGTGCTCCAGGAGGACATCGCGCACTTCTACCGCGGACCGAACCCGTTCAACCGCAAGCGGACGGTCACGATCTGCAACGGCATGTACGGCCGGGGAACCCTCGGCGCGGTGCGTGCCCTCACCGACGAGCGGTTCCGCGACCGCAACGCGGAGTACCTGCGGAAGACCTTCGCCGGGCTGGACGCCTACAGCGTCCTGACGCGGGTCAGCGTGGTGAACGGGCGGGTGGTCACACCGGACTGGAACCTGCCGGAATTCCGTCTCCACGAATGGCCGGAGGGCCGGCGTTGAACCCCACCGCATCGGTGGCCGACGAGCACCACGAGGCCGCCGAGCACCACGAATCGCACCACAGGCTGCTCACGGCCGTCGAGCCCGCCGCCCGAGCCCGGGTGGACGCCGTCATCGTGCCGACCAACCGCGAGCCGGGGTACCTGGCCGAGGCGGTGTCGCTGGCCCGGCGGCTGGACGCCACGCTGGTCGTGCTGTGCAGCGGCAACGCCTCGCCGGTGACGACCAAGGAGCTGGCGGCGGGCCTCGACCTGGTCGTGGTGGACGTGACCGCGCTGCCCGCGCGGGTGCTGCCCGACTTCGAGACCACCAGGCTGGTCGAGGGGACCGAGTTCGACCGGCGCACCGACACCAGCCTCAAGCGCAACCTGGGCCTGGTGATCGCGCGGTTGATGGCGTGGGAGCGGATCGCGTTCCTGGACGACGACATCACCGTGCCGATCCCGGAGGACCTGGAGCTGGCGGCGGGCGCGGTGACGGGGTCGGTGTCGGCGGTGGGCCTGCACGTCGGCGGGTTCCCGGACAACTCGGTGGTGTGCCACGCCAACCGAGAGACCGGCGGCAAGCAGGGCACGTTCATCGGCGGCGGCGCGCTGGTGGTCGGGCGGGAGGCGACGGAGTCGTTCTTCCCGACCATCTACAACGAGGACTGGTTCTTCCTGCTCGACGACGTGGGCCTGCGCGGGTCGGCGCTGGTCGGGTCGGTGGAGCAGAAGCCCTACGACCCGTTCGCGAACGACCTGCGGGCGCGGGTGGAGGAGTTCGGCGACACCCTGGCCGAGGGCGTGTTCGCGCTGCTGGACGAGGGTCGGTACGCGGCGGCGACGGACGCCGGGTACTGGGAGGGCTTCCTGCGCGCCCGGTTGGGGCTGATCGACGACGTCCTGGACCGGGTGCGGGGCGGGGTGCGCGGCGACGACGGCGAGCCGCTGGCGGAGGCCGTCGTGCTGCGCATGGAGGTCGCGCTGCTGGCGGCGCGCAAGCTGTGCGGGGCGATCACGCCGGAGCTGTGCGTGCGGTACCTGGAGGCGCTGCGGACGGACCGGGCGCGGTGGCGGCAGTTCGTGAGCCGGCTGGGGAAGCGGCACGCGTGGGTGTCGGACGCGCAGCACGTGCTGGACGTCCTGCGCCTGTCGAACTGCGCGGAGTACATCCCCGCCACCCGCCCCTGAACCCCCGGGACACCCGAACGCCCGAGTTGCCGGTTGGGCTGAGCTGCCGGCCGGGCCGAGTGGGGTGTCGGGCTGCCTGCTGGCCGGGCCGCTGCCTGCCTGCCGGGCCGCTGCCTGCCTGCCGAGCCGCTGGCTGCCGGCCGGGCCGCGTGCCTGCCGGGCCGCGTGCCTGCCGCCTGCCTGCCGAGTCGCCGGTGTGTGTCGCGTGAGCCGCCGGGCATTCGCGTACACCGCCGGTGGCGGTTGCGGGTGGCTCCCATGTGGCGGAACGCTCAGTGACGGTCGGCTGGGGGCTATTAGGCTCGGTGGGCTGGAGTGCGCGAGCGTGGAGGATGGCATGACGAGCACCGATGGTCGCCAGAAGTGGCTGACTGTCGCCGACGAGGTGGCCACCGGGTTGCGGTTGGACGCCGCGCAGCGGGACCGGGCCGGGCTTGAGCCCGTCGCCGAGGTCGAGGTGTTGCGGCGGGCCGGGTTGTTGGCGGTTCGGGACTGGGCGACCCAGCAGGCCGTCACCCGGGTCGTCGGCGCGGCGGACGGGAACGTCGGGCACCTGCTCGGGTACCACTACCTCCAGGTGTGGCGGAGGGGATTGTTCAACAATCCTGTTGTTGAGGAGTCCGACGACCTGTTCTGGGCCGGCGTGAGCAATCCGCTGGACGCCGCGTTGCGGCTGGAGCCGGTCGCCGACGGGTTCCTGGTGAGCGGGCGCAAGACGTTCGCCACCGGCGCGTCGGTGGCGGATCGGCTGGTCGTCAGCGCCACCCGCACGGACACCGGCGGCAAGGTCACCTTCACCCTCGACGCCAAGGCCCCGGGCATCACCTACCACGGCGACTGGGACAACATCGGCCAGCGCCTCACCGCCAGCGGCGGCGTCACGTTCGACCGCGTCGAGGTCCCCGCCGACCGCGTCCTGGGCGCGCACGACGAGCACAGCCCCCGCCAGTCCCTCGCCGCGATCGGCTTCCAGCTCGTCCTCGCCCAGCTCTACGTGGCCCTCGCCGAGGGCGCGCTGGCCGAGGCCGCCCAGTACACCCGCACCACCACCCGCCCGTGGTTCCTCTCCGGCGTGGACGCGGCCACCGCCGACCCGTACATCCTCGCCACCTACGGCGAACTCGTCGCCGACGTCGAGGCCGCGGGCCTGCTCGCCGACGCCGCCTCCGAGGCGCTGCGCGAGGCCAGTGACCTGGGCGCGGACCTCACCGCCGAGCAGCGCGCCACCGCCGCCGCCCGCATCACCTCCGCCAAGGTCGTCTCCACCAGGGTCGCCAACCACACCACGAGCAAGGTGTTCGAGCTGTGCGGCGCGCGGGCCACGGCCGCCGGCTACGCGTTCGACCGGTTCTGGCGCAACGCCCGCACCCTGACCCTGCACGACCCCGTGTCCTATAAGGCACGCGAACTCGGCGCGTACTACCTGACCGGCGAGCGCGCGCCGTTCACCGGGTACAGCTGATGGAACCCGTCCTCGCGAACAGCGTCCGCCTCGACGACGACGGCGTGCTCATCCTCGACCGCCGGAACTTCCCGTTCGAGCGGACCTGGGTGCGCTGCACGACCGTCGCCGAGGTCGCCAAGGCCATCGAGGACATGGTCACCCAGTCCTCCGGCCCGTACTTCGCCACGCTCTACGGCATGGTCCTGGCCGCCCGCGAAGCCCGCGACCTGCCCCGCGACCGGGCCCGCGAGCACCTGGAACGCGCCGGGACGCTGCTGGTCGAGACCCGTCGCACCAACAACGCCCTGCGCAAGGCGGTCGCGGCGGTGCTGGCGGCCGTCGACCAGTCCGAAGACCTCGAAGCCGGCGCGCTGGAGGGCGCGCGGCAGGGCGACGAGCGCTACCGGAGCCGCAGCCGGGCGCTGGGCGAGCACACCGCCGCCCTCCTGCCCGACGAGGGCACGGTGCTGACGCACTGCTGGGCCGACCTGTACCTCACCGAGACGGTGAAGGCCGCCCAAGGATCCGGCAAGCGCCTGCGGTTCTTCTGCACGGAGACCCGCCCCTACCTCCAGGGCGCGCGCCTGACCGCCGAGACGCTCGCCGAGATGGGCGTGGACACCACGCTGGTCACCGACGGCATGGGCGCGGCGGCGTTCGCGGAGAAGCAGGTGGACGTGCTGCTCACCGCCGCCGACCGGGTCACCATGGACGGCCACGTGGTCAACAAGGTCGGCACGCTGGGCCTGGCCGTCGCCGCGCACGCGTTCGACGTGCCGTTCCTGGCCATGGTGCAGGCCCCGGACCGGCTCGCGCCCACCGCCGCCGACGTGCCGATCGAGCACCGGCCCGGCGACGAGGTGCTGCACACCCTGGGCCGGCGCACCGCCACCGACAAGGCCCGGGGCTGGTACCCGGCGTTCGACGTGACGCCGCCGCGGTTCGTCACCACCGTGGTCACCGACCGCGGCGCGTACGCTCCGGACCGGCTCGCGGAGTACTACGACAGCAAGGACGTTCATGACTGAGTGGGTCGTGCTCGACATCGAAGGCACCCTGTCCGCCACGGACCAGGTGCTGGTCACCCTCTACGACTACGCCCGGCCCCGGCTGGGACCGTGGATCGACGACCACGCCGACGACCCGGCCGTGGTCGAGGCGGTCGCCCAGATCCGTGAACTGTCCGGTGTGGACGGTGGCACGGACGAGCTGGTGCGGGTGCTGCACGGGTGGATGGACGCCGACCAGAAGGTCACGCCGCTCAAGACGTTGCAGGGCTTGATCTGGCAGCAGGGCTACGCCAACGGCGACTTGGTCGCGGAGTTCTTCCCCGACGTCGTCCCGGCCCTGCGCAAGTGGCACGAGGACGGCGTGAAGCTCGCGGTCTTCTCGTCGGGTTCGGTCGCGGGCCAGGTCGCGTTCTTCGGCCACACCACCGAAGGCGACCTGCGCGGGCTGTTCGAGCACCACTTCGACACCGTGAACGCCGGCCCCAAGCGGGAGGCGGCGTCGTACCACAAGATCGCGCAAGCGCTGGGGTCCGACGACATCACGTTCTACTCGGACGTCCCCGCCGAGCTGCACGCCGCCGCCGAGGCCGGCTGGCGGACCGTCGGCGTGGCGCGACCGGGCGAGCCGTACGGCGACGCGGACTTCAGCCCGCACCGGACGGTGAGCGCCCTGTGACCCCCGGCGAGGCGCTGGCCGCCGAGTGCGCCCGGTTCACCGCGATGGGCTGGATGCGCGGCACGTCCGGCAACCTGTCCGTGGTCGTGGACCGCGACCCGCTGCGGCTCGCGGTCACGGTCAGCGGCAAGGACAAGGGCGAGCTGACCGCTGACGACGTGGTCGTCGTGGACGAGCACGGGGAGACCGACGACCCGGTGCGCGTCCCGTCCGCCGAGGCCGGCCTGCACGGCCGGATCGCGGCCGTGGCCGGCGCCGGCGCGGTGATCCACGTGCACGCGCTGGCGACGGTCGTGGCCGCCGAGTTCTGGCCCGAGGGCGTCGAGCTGCGCGACCTGGAGATGCTCAAGGGCTTCGGCCGGCAGGCGGACGACGTGGTGACCGTGCCCGTCGTGCCCAACAGCCAGGACATGCGCGTCCTGGGCGACGCGTTCGAGGCGGGCTTCCGCAAGGACGTGCCGGCGCTGCTCGTGGCGCGGCACGGCGTGTACGTGTGGGGCGACGACCTCGTGCAGGCCCGCCACCGGTTGGAATGCCTGGAGTGGCTGCTGCGATTCAAGGTGGAGACGAGGAGGGACCCGCGATGACGCTGCTGACCGTCTGGCCGGACACCGACCCCGGGACCGTGGTGGTGCGCACCTCCGACCCGGCCGAGATCGCCGCCGAGCTCAAGCGGCTCGGCGTGCGGTACGAGCAGTGGCCGGTGCTGCCCGGCGTCACCAGGGACAACGCCCTGGAGGCCTACCGCGACCAGGTCGCCCGGGTCACCGAGACCGAGGGTTACGTCCTGGTGGACGCGATGGAGATGACCCCGTCCGACGACCCGGAGTGGCTGGCGGCGGCGGGTGCGGCCCGGCTGAAGTTCCTGGCCGAGCACACCCACGACGACGACGAGGACCGGTTCTTCGCCCGCGGCTCGGGGATCTTCTACCTGCACGTGGACGAGCGCGTGTACGCGGTCCTGTGCGAGGCGGGCGACCTGCTGAGCGTGCCGGCGAACACCACGCACTGGTTCGACATGGGGACGCGGCCGGACTACGTGTCGATCCGGTTCTTCCACGACGACGACGGGTGGATCGGCAACTTCACCGGCAGCGACATCGCCACGAAGTTCCCGACGTTCGACGAGATCACCGCCGCCCGCTGAACCCGCTCCACCCGTCCGCGAGGACGGGTGGAGCGGGTCACCGGCTAGACGCGTTCCCAGAGCGCCGGGACGTTGGGCGGTTCCCAGCCCGGCTGGGACGTGTGCGGCTGGCGGCAGCGGTAAGTCGAGCCGTTGTAGGTCACCTGCGCGCCGGTCGCGTAGCTGACCCACGGGGCCCACGTGCCGGAGGGCGGGTTGGACGTGGTCGTGGTGGTCGTCGTGGTGCCGCCGTTGTCCCAGGGGACCTGGGGCGAGCGGTAGAAGTCGATGCCCATCGCCGTCCAGCGAGGGGCCTGCGCGCCGAGGCGCACCTTGAAGGCGTCCCAGTTGTGCGTCGACCACGGGGACCAGCCGAGTTCGGCGATGACCGCCAAGCGCGGGAAGGCCATGTAGTCGATGTGGGCCGGGGTCACGATCGTCTCCGTCCACAGTGGAGCCTCGACGCCCCGCACCGCGGACTCCGGGACGCCGGACAGGTGGGTGCCCGGGTTCCAGTTGTACGCGTCCTGCACCTCGATGTACCCGGCCCAGCTCAGGCCGAGCTGCGTGCTGGAGTTGTACTTCATGTCCAGGTAGGCCTTGTTGGCCGGGGACATCAGCACCTTGTTGCCCCGGGCCGCGGCGGCCTGGACGACCGCGTTGGACGTCGTCGTGCCCCAGTACTGCGGGACGGCGGTGGTGTCCGTGGTGGTCTTGACGAACTCGTGCCAGCCCATGGCCTTCTTCCCGTACTTCCCGACCAGCGGGAGCACGCGGTTCATGAAGGTCTGGTACTCCTGGTCTGTCGTGGCGTTGGCCTCGTCGCCGCCGATGTGGAAGTACGGCCCGGGGGTGAGGGCGGCGATCTCGCGGATCACGTCCTCCACGAACTGGTAGGTGATCTCCTTGCCCACGCACAGCGAGCTGTAGCCGACGGCGATGTCCGTGCGCAGCGCCGGCGCGACGCCGTTGCAGTTCAGCTCCGCGTAGCTGGCCAGCGCGGCGTTGGTGTGGCCGGGCAGGTCCACCTCGGGGATCACGGTGATGTGCCGCGCCGCCGCGTAGGCGACGATCTCCTGGTACTGCGCCTTGGTGTAGTAGCCGCCGGGACCGCCGCCGACCTGCGTGCTGCCGCCGTGGGTGGCCAGGCGGGGCCAGCTGTCGATGACGATCCGCCAGCCCTGGTCGTCGGTCAGGTGCAGGTGGAAGTAGTTGACCTTGTAGAGGGCGAGCTGGTCGATGTACCGCTTGACCGTCGCCACGGGGTGGAAGTGGCGGGCCACGTCGAGCATCGCGCCGCGGTGGCCGAAGCGCGGGTGGTCGGTGACGGTCGCGCCGGGGATGGTCCACGGGCCGGTCTGCGGGCTCGTGGACTCGACCTTGCCGGGCAGCAGTTGGCGCAGCGTCTGCACGCCCGCGAACAGGCCGGCGGGGGTGTTGGCGCGCAGCGTCACCGCCGCCGTGGTGACGGTGAGCTGGTAGCCCTGGTCGCCGACGGTCGCGGGCGCGCCGCCGATGAGCAGGGCGATGCCGTCGGCCGGCGTGCCGGTGGTGTCCTCGACCGGCAGCGGGAAGCCGGTGGACGGGCGCAGGACGCCCGCCAGGAAGTCGCCGACGGCGTGCGCGGCCGGGGTCGTGTGGATCTTCGTGGACGCGGTGAGGGTGTGCGCCTGACCGGCGTTGGCCTGCACGGACGCCGGCACCGGCACGATGCTCTGCAACGGCTCGGCCGCCGTCGCGGTGACGGGCGTGGAAGCGGCGTTCCACACGACGGTCGCGCCGAGCAGCAGCGCCAGGACGGCGAGTGCGCGGGCCACCCTCGCTCGGAGTGTCACGGGTCCTCCTCGGGAAGCGGGCGGCGGCCACACGTGCGCTCCAGCGTCGGCATCCCGGCGACCCGTGTCAATGGGTCTAGACCACTTCAGCCCAGGTCGAGCCTGCCCAGCTCCACCCGGGAGGCCACGCCGAGCTTCGGGTAGGCCTTGTAGAGGTGGTAGCCGACCGTCCGCGGGCTCAGGAAGAGCTGCGCCCCGATGTCCCGGTTGCTCAGGCCATCCGCCGCCAGCCGCACCACCTGCAACTCCTGCGGCGTCAACGCGCTCAACGGGTCCGGCCCCGGCACGGCGCGGCTCTCGCCGGTGGCGCGCAGCTCCGTGCGGGCGCGGGCGGACCACGGCACGGCGCCCAGGCGCTCGAAGGCGTCCAGGGCGGCGCGCAGGTGGGTGCGGGCGTCGTTGCGGCGGCGGGCGCGCCGGAGCCACTCGCCGTACAGCAGCTCGGTGCGGGCCCGTTCGAACGGCCGGCTGTCGGCGCGGTGCAGCTCGACGGCCGTCACGTACCAGCGCTCGTCGTCGGTCATCAACGCCCGGCACCGCGCCGCCACCGCCCGCGCCCACGGCCGGCCCGACTCCTGCGCCCACCGCTCGTACCACTCGGAAGAACCCTGTGCCGCGGCCGGGTTCCCGACCCGCACGGCCGCCTCGACCAGGTCCGGCAGGCTGGAGATCGCGTACAGCCGGTGCGCGCCCGACGCCACGTCGGCCAACCGGTCGAGCACCGCGTCGTAGCGGCCCAGCCCCAGGTCCAGCAGCGCCAACGCGCACGCGGCGCGGACCGAGCGCGACGCGTCGCCCTCCAGCACCGCGACCGCCGCCCGGCACCGCTGTTCGTCGCCCTCGATCGCGGCCAGCTCGGACAGCACGCTGTGCAGGTAGCCGACGCTGAACACCTGCCCGATGTCGGCGGCGATCCGCAGCCCCTCCTCGGCGGTCGCGCGGGCGTCGCGCAGCCGGCCCAGGTGCAGCCGTCCCCGCGCCAGGTACGCCAGGGCGCGCGGCAACATGCCCAGCCGACCGGTGGCCCGGCTCTCCCGCTCCACGGCCGCCGCCCGCTCGTAGGCGGCCTCGTCGTCACCCAGGACCAGCAGCCACCAGGCGCCCTGCGCGTGGTCCGCGCGGGGGCCGGACACCAGCGACCGCAACGCGGCCATCCCGTCCGCCAGGTCACCGCCGTCCAGCCCGGTCGCGGCCCGCGCCACCGCCCGCACGTCCGCCGCGCCGGGCAGCCCCTCCGCCTGGTCGGCCACCGCCCGCACGGCGTCCAGGTCGCGGACCGTCCACGCGTTGCTCGCCGCGGCGAACAGCAGGTCGCCCGCCAGCACCGGGTCGCCCTTGACCGCGCAGTACGCGGCCTTCGCCAGCACGGCCGCGGCTTCCGCGCCACGACCCCGCTCGGCCGCCACCACCGCCCGGACGCGCGCGATGCGGGCGTGCTCCAGCGGCTGGTCCAGCAGGTCGCCCGCCTGGTCGGCGAGCGCGGCGGCGCGGTCGTACTGGCCCGCGTCCAGGGCCGCGCGGGCCGCGTTGACCAGGCGCTTGCCCCGGTCCACCACGGACGGGCTCAGCTCGGCGGCCCGCTGGTAGGCGGCGGCCACGGCCGCGTACCCGCCGCGGTTGCGGGCGTCCTCGGCCGACCGCGCCAACGCCCGCGCGACCTCCTCGTCCGGTCCGGTCACGGCGGCGGCCAGGTGCCAGGCGGCGCGGAAGGCGTCCTCGGACACCTCGGCCAACGCCCGGTGCACGGCCATCCGCCGCACCAGCGGCGCGCTCCGGTAGGCCGCCGCGCGGATCAGCGGGTGCCGGAACGCCAGCCGCCCGTCGTCCGAGCGCAGCAACTGCCGCTGCTCGGCCGCTTCCAGGTCGCCCAGCCCCGCGCCGAGCAGTTCCGCCGCCTTGAACACCACGCCCGGGTCGCCGGTGTCGTCGGCGGCGGCCACCAGGAGCAGGTCGCGCGTGGCCGGCGGCAGCGTCCCGATGCGGTCGGCGAAGGTCTGTTGGATGCGGCTGTGCGTGGGCAGCGCGGCCACCCGCAGGCCGTGCGCGGCCGGGATGTGCCCCTCGCGCTGCGCGGCGGGCAGTTCCAGCAGCGCCAACGGGTTGCCGCGGGCCTCCTGCGCGATCCGCTCCCGCACGTACCGGGGCAGGTCGGCGGCGTGCTCGTCGAGCAGCACGGCCGAGTCCTCCGCCGACAGCGCGGTCAGCCGCAGCTCGGGCAGGCCGGGCGCGGGGAACGGCGGCGCGTGCAGGTCCCGGGCCGCGAACACCAGGGCGACGCCGTCCGCGTCCAGCCGCCGCGCGGCGAACAGCAGGGCGTCGGCCGACCCCGGGTCCAGCCAGTGCGCGTCGTCCACCAGGCACAGCACCGGGCCCCGCTCGGCCAGGTCGGCGAGCAGGGTCAGCACGGCGAGGCCCACCAGGAAGCAGTCGCCGCCGTCCGGCGCGGCCAGGCCCAGCGCGGAGCGCAGCGCGCCGGCCTGCTTGGGCGGCAACCCGTCGAGCGCGCCGACCACCCGCCGCAGCAGCAGGTTCAGCCCGGCGAAGGGCACCACCGACTCCGCCTCGACGGCGGTCGCGCGCAGCACCCGGAAGTCCCCGGCGCGCTCGGCGACCCGGTCCAGCAGCGCGGACTTGCCGATCCCGGCCTCGCCGCGCACGACCAGCGCGCCGCTGCGCCCCGCCCGCGCCTCGGCGAGCAGGTCGTCCAGGCGCGCGAGGTCGGCCGAGCGTCCGTACAGCATGGTCACGACCCTAACGCCGGCACGAGCACGACCTTGCCCGTCGTCCGCCGCCGCTCCAGCGCCGCGTGCGCGGCGGCGGCCTCGGCGAGCGGGAACGCCTGCACGACCGGCGCGAACCGGCCGGCGGCGGCATCGGCCAGCGCCCGCGCCTCCAACGCCCGCACCCCGCCGGACCCGCGCGCCACGTGCGGCCCGACGGCGACCGTGACGCTCAGCGCCCGCTCGAACAGGTCCACTGTGGACACCTCGGTCGGCTCGCCCGAGGACGTGCCGAACATCACCACCCGACCGCCCGGCGCGACCAGCTCCAGCGCCGACCGCCCGACCGCGCCGCCGACCCCGTCCAGCACGACCCCCACCTCCCGACCGCCCAGCGCGAGCCGCACCCGGTCCTCCCAACCCGGCTCCCGGTAGTCCACGGCGACCGCGGCCCCCGACCGCAGCACCGTCCGCCGCTTCTCCCCGCACCCCGCGGCCCCGACCACGACCGCGCCCAGCCGGGCCGCGCCCTGCACCAGCAGGTGCCCGACCGCGCCCGCCGCCGCCGTCACCAGCACCACGTCGTCGGGTCGCAACGCCGCCGCGTCCAGCACGCCCACCGCCGTCGCCCCGGTGCAGACCATCGCCACGGCGGCGTCGAGCGACAACCCGTCCGGCACCACGTGCACCGCGTCGGCCTCCCGCACGGCCAGCTCGGCGTACCCGCCGAAGGCGAAGCCGAGCTGCGCGACGACCCGCCGCCCCACCCAGTCGGCCGGCACGCCCGCGCCGACCGCGTCCACGACCCCCGCGACCTCGCTGCCCGGCACCAGCGGCGGCTCCGGCCGCCACGGCCCGTCCCCGCGCCGGACCAGCGTGTCCACCAGCTGCACCCCGGCGGCCCGCACGGCGATCCGGACCTGGCCGGGGCCGGGGCGCGGGTCCTCGACCTCGGCCGGTTCGAGCGCGTCGGCGGGACCGAACCCGCGCAGGCGGATGGCACGCACGTCAGGCCTCGTACGGCCGCTTCGCGCGGGCGTCCTTGAGCGCGGCGCCCCACCAGACGAGCTGGTCCAGCATGGTCTTGGCGGCGCCGTCGACGGCCTCGGCGTCCACCGGGTTCCCGTCGTCGTCGAACCGCGTCCACGCGCCGTGGAAGCTGACCGTGTCCCGGATCGTCACGGCGTGCAGCTCGGCGAAGACCAGCCGCAGCTGCTCGACGGCCCGCAGCCCGCCGCCGTGCCCGCCGTAGGAGACGAACCCGACCGGCTTGGCCCGCCACTCGGTGTAGTGCCAGTCGATCGCGCTCTTCAGCGGCGCGGGGAAGCTGTGGTTGTACTCCGGCGTGATCACCACGAACGCGTCGGCCCCGGCCAGCCGCGGCGACACGGCCTTGACCTCGTCGGCGGGCTCCTCGCCGAACCCGTGCAGCACGTCGGGCAGGCCCACGTCGGCCAGGTCCAGCACGTCCACCTCGACGTCGGGGCGCTGCCGGGCCCGCGCGGTGAACCAGTCCGCCACGACCGGCGCGAAGCGGCCCTTGCGGGTGCTGCCGACGATGACCGCGAGCTTGATCATTGTTCCCGTTCCCTCCTCGTTGCGGTGGTACCGAAGTTAGGAGCCGGTCGACCGGGCGGGCATCTGTCACGTGACTGGTCGGTCGGCCGGCGGCGACCGGGGAGGGCGACCGGTCACGCGACGGATTCGCCGGGGCGGGCGCGTGCGTAGCTTCCCGATCATGACAACGGATGCGCAGGTCAGGACGCGGTGGACGCCGGTGGTGACGCTCGCGCTGGCCATGCTGGTGATCACCACCGAGATGACCGTGGCGGCGGTCGCGCTGCCCGGCGTGGGCGCGGAGCTGGGGGTGGGGCCGGGCGCGACGGCGTGGGTGCTGCTGGCGTACACGCTGCCGATGGCGGCGATCGCCATCCCGGCCGGGCGGTGGGTGGACCGGATCGACGTGCGGTCGGCGTTCCTGCCGGCGCTGGTCGGCGTGGGGGCGGCGAGCGTGCTGACGGCCGCCGCGCCGGTCTTCTGGGTGCTGGTCGTCGGGCGCGTGGCGCAGGGCGTGGCGGCGGCGCTGGTGCTGGCGGCCTACATGCCGATCGTGCTCGGGGCGGTGTCGGCGCGCGAGCGCGGGCGGGCGGTCGGGTACGTCATCACGATCATGACCGTGGGCGGTCTCGCCGGCGCGCCGCTGGGTGGCGTGGTCGCCGGCGCGTTCGGGTGGCGGGCGGTGTTCCTGCTGAAGATGCCGGTGCTGGTCGTGGTGTTGTGGCTGGCTTTCCGGTCGCTGCGCGGTGACGGGCGGGGGCTGGTCGCGCCGGACCGCGGGTTGTGGCTGGAGGCGGCGCTGCTGGGCGGGGCGGTCACGGCGGTGCTGCTGGCGTTCGAGGACATGCCCTGGCTGGTGGCGGTGGCCGTGGTCCTGGCCGTGGCCTGGGGGCGGTTGCCGGCGTCCGGTCCGGTGCTGGGGTTGCTGCGGCGGCGGGTGTTCGCGTTGCCGCTGCTGACGTTGACGCTGGTGACGATGTCGGGCGGGTTGCTGTTCCTGCTCGTGCCGTACTTCGTGACCGACGTGCTGGCGGGGTCGCCGGAGGACGTCGGCGTGGCGCTGCTGGTGTTCGTCGCGGGGGTGGGGGTGCTGTCGCCGGTGGCCGGGTCGTGGGCCGACCGGTACGGGCCCTGGCTGGTGGCCCTGGTGGGCGTGGCGGTGACGGTGGTGGGGTTGCTGCTGTTGCTGCCGCCGGTGACCGGCCTGGTGGACCTGTCGTGGCGGTTGGCGGTCATGGGGTTGGGGCAGGGGTTGTTCAACGCGGCCGTCAACACGCTGCTGATGTCCATGGCCCCGGACGGCATGGCGGGCGCGGCGGGCGGCGTGAGCGCGACGGCCCGGATGATCGGCTCCACGGTGGGGCCGGCGGTGGCGGCCCTGGTGGTGTCGGGGGCGGGGGACAGCGCGTCGGGGTTCCGGACCGGTGTCGCCGTGCTGACCGCGGTCGTGGCGCTGGGCGGGGTGGCGCTGCTCCCGGCCCGGCGGGGTTAGAGGAGCCCGCGCACCTCCTCGGCGTCCTTCACCCGGCCCTGCGCCTCGAACAGCGTCAGGGCCTGGCGCCAGGAGGACCGGGCCGCGTCGGTGTCGCCCAGTTCCGCGTGCACGTCGCCCAGGTGCCGCAGGACGCTGGCCTGCTCGTAGGAGTTGTCCAGCTCCCGGTAGACGGCCAGGGCGTGGTGGTAGTGCTCCAGGGCGTCGGCGGCCCGGCCGTGCCGGTGGGCGATGTAGCCGAGGCTGTCCGAGGTCGCCGCTTCACCGTCCCGGTGGCCCAGTTCCCGGTTCAGCGCCAGGGCTTCGCGGCAGTGCCGTTCGGCTTGCTCGTGGTCGCCCAGGCGGGCGGCCCGGTAGCCGACGTCGTTGAGGGCTTCGGCGATCCGGACGGGGATGTCCAGGGCTCGGAACAGGACCAGTTGGGCGTTGGCGTGTTCCAGCGCGCCTTCCAGGTCGCCCTGCTGTTCCAGGGCCCACGCCACGGCTCGGTGGGCCGCTGCCTTGCCGTAGTCGTCGGTGACCAGGTCCAGGGCTTGGCGCAGGTGGTGGTTGCCCTGGTCGTAGCCGCCCACGTCCACCAGGGCCATGCCGACGAACTTGTGCGCCGCCACCTGCTTCTCCTTGTCGCCCAACGCTTCCGCCGCGGTCAGCGCGGCCCGCCAGACGGCCAGGTCCTCGGCGGCGTGGCCGCGGCGCAGGTGGTAGTTCGTGAGCGCCCACGCCATGTGCCAGACCAGGTCGTGCCACTCGCGGGTGGTGGCTTGGCGGTGGGCGGCCAGCAGGGACTCGTACTCGCGGTCGAACCAGTCCAGGGCCGCCGTGACGTCGGGCAGGGGGACCGCTTCGCCCCCGGGCGGCTCGACGGGCGGGCGGTGCGGCTCGATCAGGCGGTCGCCGGCGTGGGCCGTGGCGGCGAAGTAGCCGACGAAGCGGCGCAGGGCGGCGGGGTCGTCCGGGGCCACCTCGGCGGCGTAGAGGCGCACCAGGTCGTGCATGCGGTAGCGGCCCACCACGTGTTGCTGGACGAGGTGGGCGAACTCCAGTTCGCGCAACAGGGTGCGGGTGCGCGGCGGGGTGAGGCCCGCCAGCGCGGCGATCGAGCGCAGGCTCAGGTCGGCGGCGGTGGTCAGGCCGAGCAGGCCGAACAGGGCGCGGCTGTCCGGGGACAGGACCCGCAACGAGCAGGCGAAGACCGTGCGCAGGCTGGAGCTGAGGTCGTCGAGGGCGTCCAGGCGTTGCTCGGCCAGTTCCTCGGCGAGCGCGGCCAGCGGCAGGTCGGGCTGGGTCAGCGCGCGGGCGGCGACGATGCTCAGCGCCAGCGGCAGCCCGCCGCACAGCTCCAGGAGGGCGTCCACCACCTCGGGTTCGGCGGTGGTCCGGTGCCGGCCCAGGCGGGCGGTGAGGAACGCGCGGGCGTCGTGCGGGTCCAGGACGTTGAGCGAGACCGACTTCGCGCCGTTCGCGCTGACCAGGCCGACGAGCTGCTGGCGGCTGGTGACCAGGACCGCGCAGCGGGGACCGCCGGGGAGCAGGGGCGTGACCTGGGCCGTGTCGCGCGCGTTGTCCAGGACGACGAGCATCCGCTTGTCGGCGACCAGGCTGCGGTAGAGGGCGGCCTGGGCGTCGAGGTCGGTGGGCGGGTCGCCCACGCCCAGGGCCTCCAGGAAGGCGCGCAGGGCGTTGCCGGGCGGGACGGGGTCGCTGGTCGGGTCGAAGCCGCGCAGGTTGACGTAGAGCTGGCCGTCGGGGAAGTCGTCGGCGTGCAGGTGGGCCCAGTGCAGGGCGAGCGCGGTCTTGCCGATGCCGCCCGCGCCGCCGATGGCCGTGATGACGACCGTGCCGCCGGGTTCGGCGAGGTCGCGCAGCTCCTCGGTGCGGCCGGTGAAGAACCGTTGCGGGGCCGGGAGCTGGCGGGGGACGGCCGGTTCCGGGCCGAGGAGCTTCAGGTGCAGGTCCTTGAGCGGCGCGCCGGGGTCGGTGCCGAGCTGGTCGGCCAGTTCGCGGCGCAGCGCGTCGTAGTGGCGCAGGGCTTCGGACGTGCGGCCGGCGCGGTGCAGCGCGGTGATGAGCTGGCCGGCGAGCCGTTCGTCCAGCGGGTGCTCCCGGGCCTGGGCCTGGAGTTCGGGCAGCAGGGCGCTGTGGTGGCCGAGGGCGAGGGCGACGTCGTTGCGGTCCAGCTCGACGGTCCGCCGCTCGGCGTGCAGGGCCGCGCGGGTGGCGTCGAACCAGGGCGAGTCGAGGCCGGCCAGCGCGTCGCCCCGCCACAGGCGCAGGGCCTGGTCGTAGAGCGGGGCGGCGTCCTCGGGCGGGCTGGTGCGGGCCCGCTTGACCAGGTCGCGGAAGCGGTGGAGGTCGGTGGTGGCCTCCAGGCGGTACCCGGCGGGGTGGCGCTCGACGGGCAGGAGTCCGCGCAGCTTGGAGACGTACCCGTAGAGGGTCTCGCGGGCGCGCAGGGGCGGCCGTTCGCCCCACACCCGGTCCACCAGCCGGTCGACGGTCACGGCCCGCCCGTCGTCGAGCAGCAACGCCGCCAACACCGCCCGCTGCCGGGTGTGGCCGAGGTCGACCAGCCGGCCGCCCTCGCGCGCCTCGACCGGTCCGAGCAGTCCGACGTCCACGCTTGCAGCCCCCTTGACCTGCCGGTTCAAGGTTCATCCTAGGTTCGCCCCGGATCATGGCGGCACGCTGGTTCCCGCGACGTGAACCGTGGAACGTCGACGGCGGGGTCCCCCCACGACCCCGCCATCGCAGGAGGGGACGGAGGTCCCGGCCGAGCGCCCCCCGCCGGCCGGGACCCCCGGCGCGGACTCGCTTCCCCCGACTACCGCATGGGGGTGCGGTTGTCGGGGGAAGCGAGCTGTGCTCGTGTTATCGAGGCGTGATGATGGCCGGGGTCACACCCGTTCGGGTTAACCGCACGCTTAGGTTAGCCTCACCTTCATGCCTACGGACGTGTCGCTCAGCGGTCGGGAACTGGTGCTCGCGCACCACGACCGCACGGTCGTGCACGGTGTCTCGCTGGACCTGCGCCCCGGCACCGTCACCGCCCTCGTCGGGCCCAACGGGTCCGGCAAGTCGACCGTCCTGCGCTCGCTCGCCCGCCTGCACAAGCCGAAGGACGGCACCGTCCGGCTCGGCGACCTCGCCGTCACCACGCTGTCCGGCAAGGAGTTCGCGCGCAACGTCACCCTGCTCACCCAGCACCGCCCCACCCCCTCCGGCGTGTCCGTGCGCGACGTCGTCGCCTACGGCCGCCACCCCTACCGCGCCGGCTGGCGCGGGGTGGACCGGGACGGGACCGCGGCGATCGAGCGCGCCATGGCGTTGACCGGCGTCACGGACATGGCCGACCGCGGCGTGGACGAGCTGTCCGGCGGCGAGCTGCAGCGCGTCTGGCTCGCGTCGTGCCTGGCGCAGGAGACGTCCGTGCTGCTGCTGGACGAGCCCACCAACCACCTCGACCTGCGCTACCAGGTCGAGGTCCTGGACGTGGTGCGCGACCTCGCCACCGACCACGGTGTCGCGGTCGGCGTGGTGCTGCACGACCTCGACCACGCGGCGACCGTCGCGGACCGGGTCGTGCTGCTGTGCGAGGGGCGGGTGGTCGCGGACGGTCCGGTCGGCGACGTCCTGACCGCCGAGCACCTGACGCGCGCCTACGGCATCACCGTCCACGTCGCGCACGACCCGGTCACCGGCACCGTGCACTGCCGTCCCATCGGCCGGCACACGCCCCGCCCGGTCTGACCAACCCCCCGAGAAGCTCGAAGGAACAACCATGCGCATCCCCGCCCTGATCGCGGCCGCCGCGATCGTGCTCACCGCCTGCGGCACCACGGAGAACACCTCCGCCGCGCCCACGACGGCGGCCGGCGGACCCGTCACCGTCACCGACGCCCGCGGCAAGAACGTGGAGCTGAAGGCCCCCGCCCGGAAGGTCGTCGCGCTGGAGTGGGGCGAGGCCGAGATCATCGCCTCACTGGGCGTCATGCCCGTGGGCGTCGCCGACACCGCCGGCTACAAGACGTGGAACGCCGCCGCCCCGCTGGACGCGTCGGTCAAGGACATCGGCAAGCGGTCCGAGCCGAGCGTGGACGCGATCGTCGCGCTCAACCCGGACGTCGTGGTCATCGCCCAGGAGCGCGACTCGACCCTGGTGCCGCAGCTGGAGAAGTACGTCCCGGTCGTGGTCACCAAGTCCAGCGACGCCGCCCGCAACCTCGACCGCCTGCGCGAGGACGTGCGGATGATCGCCAAGGCGGTCGGCAAGTCCGCCGAGGGCGACAAGCTGCTGTCCGACATGGACGCCAAGCTCGCCGAGGGCCGCAAGGCGGTGGAGGCCGGGGGCGCCTCGGGCACGCCGTTCCTCATGGCCGACGGCTGGCTGGAGGGCAGCACGGTCAGCATCCGCCCGTTCGGCAAGGGCTCGCTGGTCTCCGACGTCGCCGAGCAGGTCGGCCTGAAGAACGCGTGGACCGGCCAGGTGGACCCGCAGTGGGGCCTGGGCCAGACCGACGTCGAGGGCCTGTCCGGCCTGACCGACCCGAAGACCGTCCTGTTCTACAGCGCCTCCGAGGACGACGTGTTCACCACCGGCCTGGCGCAGAACCCGGTGTGGCAGCGGCTCCCGTTCGTGGCGTCCAAGAAGGTCACGAAGCTCGACGCGGGCACGTGGACGTTCGGCGGCCCGAAGTCCGTGGCCTCGATCGCCGACCAGCTCGTCCGCGCCGTCACCGCCTGACGTGCTGCGCACCGCCGCCGTGACGGCGGGGATCGTGGTGGCCATCGCTGCGCTCTCCGCCGTCCACCTCACCCAGGGCACGTCCGACACCGGCGTGCTCGACATCCTCCAAGCCCTGCTGGGCCAGGGGGACGCGCGGACCCTCGCGGTCCTGGAGGGTTCCCGGGTCCCGCGGCTGCTGACGGCGTTGCTGCTGGGCGTCGCGATCGGCGTGGCGGGCGCGGGCATGCAGTCCGTGGCGCGCAACCCGTTGGCGTCGCCGGACACCCTGGCCGTCAACGCGGGCGCGCACCTGGCCGTGGTCGTGGTCGCCGCCTTCGGGCTGGCCCTGCCGACGCTGCCCGCCGGTGTGGTGGCCTTCGCGGGCGGCCTGGCGGCGGCGTCGGTGGTGCTGGGCCTGTCCGGCGGCGGGTCGACGAGCCCGCGCCTGGTGCTGGTGGGGTCGGCGGTGGCGCTGGCGTTGCAGTCGCTGACCATCCTGTTCCTGCTCATGTTCGAGCAGGAGACGACCGGTCTTTTCGCGTGGGGCAGCGGTTCCCTGACCGTGAGCGATCTCGACGCGACGGCGCAGATGACTCCTGTCGTCGTTGTCGCGGTCGCCGTGTTGGTCCTCATGGGACGGTCGCTGGACATCCTCGCCCTGGGCGACGACAACGCCGCCCTGCTCGGCCTGAAGGTGCGGCGGACGCGGGTGTCGGCGGTGCTGCTGACCGTCGCGCTGACCGCCGCCGCGGTGACCGTGGCCGGCCCGGTCGGGTTCGTCGGCCTGGCCGCGCCCGTGATCACCAAGCTGCTCACGCCGATCGCGCCCAAGCTCGGCGTGCATCGGGTGCTGCTGCCGGTGTCCGGCCTGGTGGGCGTGCTGCTGGTGCTGGGCGCGGACGTGCTGCTGCGCGCGGTGCTCGGGTCGGCGGAGGCGCTGCGCGTGCCCACCGGCGTCACCACGACGATCATCGGCGCGGCGCTGCTGGTGTGGCTGGCGCGCCGCGGCCGGTCGTCCGGCGGTGGCGCGCGGCAGGCCCCGGCCGGCCGGGTCGGGGTCGCCGGGTCGCGTCGCCGGTTGGCCGCGGTCGGCGTGGCGCTGGCGGTCCTGCTGGCGGTCGCGCCCGTGGTCGGGCTGCTCCTCGGGGACCGGTTGGTGCTGCTGGGAGACCTGGTCAACTGGGTGTCCGGCCGCACCGGCACCGCCCTGACCTTCGTGCTGGACCAGCGGCTCCCCCGCGTGCTGGCGGCGTTGTTCGCGGGCGCGGCGCTGGCGCTGTCGGGCTGCGGCATCCAGTCGGTGAGTCGGAACCCGTTGGCCGAACCGGGTCTGCTCGGCATCACCGCGGGCGCGGGCCTGGGCGCGATCGCCATGATCACGCTCGTCCCGCTGGCCGGGGCGTGGCACATCGCCGGCGCGGCCGGCGCGGGCGCGGTGCTGGCGTTCGCGCTGGTCTACGGCCTGGCCTGGCGCAAGGGCCTGGACCCGGACCGGCTGGTGGTCATCGGCATCGCGCTGTGGTCGGCGGGCATGGCCCTGATCACGCTGCTGATCGTGGTGTCGGACCCGTGGAACTCGGCGAAGGCGCTGACCTGGCTGTCCGGCTCGACCTACGGCCGCACGCTGAACCAGGTGGTCCCGGTCTCCCTGGCCCTGCTGGTGGTCACCCCGCTGCTGTGGTGGCGGCACCGCGAACTGGACCTGCACAGCCTCGACGAGGACACGCCCCGGGTGCTCGGCCTGCGGGTCGAGCGGTCGAGGCTGGCGGTGCTGGCCGGGTCCGGGGCGCTGGCGGCGACGGCCGTGGCGGCGATCGGCGTGGTCGCCTTCGTCGGCCTGGTCGCGCCGCACCTGGCCAGGTCGCTGGTGGGCGGCCGGCACGGGCGGGTGCTGCCGGTGGCGGCGGCGGTGGGCGCGGTGCTGGTCAGCGCGGCCGACACGCTGGGCCGCACGGTCATCTCGCCGGCGCAGATCCCGGCGGGCCTGGTCATCGCCCTGGTCGGCACGCCCTACTTCGTCGTCGTCCTCTGGCGCACCAGGGAAGCGCGCTAGGGGCGGAGGGACTCCAGCTCGGCGGCGAGGTTCCGCTTGGCCCGCTCCTCCCACCGGTCGCGGGCCCGCGGGGTCCGGTAGAGCGGGTCCCGGTCGTACAGGGCCTGGAGCACCTGCGCCCGGCCGATCCGCCAGGCGTCCTCCGGGACGTGGGCGTACTCCTGGCGCACGGCCCGGCGGTAGCGCTCGTAGGCGTCCGGGTCCGCGCCCAGGATGGCGAGGTCGGCGTCCATGAGCAGGGCGGTCAGGTCGTCGTCCGCGGCGTGGTCGATGGTCGCCAGGACGAGGTCGGCGACCGGCGCGGGGTCCACCCCGGCCTCTTCCAGCCGGGCGCGGACCCAGGCGGCGCTGTCGCGTTCGTCCTCGCCCGGCCGGCCGTCGTAGACGACGTCGTGGGCGAGGGCGGCCAGCGCCAGGATCGCCCGCTCCCGCGGGCTCCGGTGCGCGGCCAGGGCGGTGACGTCCCTGGTCACCGCCAGCGCGTGGGCCGTGTTGTGGTAGCCGCGGTGCGGCTGGGCGTACCGGGCCGCCAGGTCACCCGCCGTGCCCGGACGTCCGCCCAGGGCCTGGACCGCCTTGTCCCACAACGCTTCCAGCATGGGGCAAGCGTACGGTGAAGGCCGCGCCGCCCTCGGGCGCCGGACCGGCGGTGATCGTGCCGCCCAGCTTGGTCACCAGGCCGTGCACCAGGGCCAGGCCCACGCCGGTGCCCACGGGCCTCGACCGCTCGTACTTCGCGTGCAGGGCACCGCGTTCGAACGCCACCCGGTAGTCCTCTTCGGACAGGCCCGGACCGCCGTCCCGCACCTCCAGCGCGTCGCCCAGGGCCAGCACGACCGGGCGGCCGGGCGGGGTCAGGCGCAGGGCGTTCTCCAGCAGGCCGTCGAGGACCTGGCGCAGGCGGCGGGGGTCGGTGCGGGCGGGCCGGGCGTCCGCGGGCAGGTCCAGGCGGAACTCGACGCCCTTCGCCGCGCACCGCGCGTGCCACACCCGCGCGGCGGAGGACACGAGGTCCCGCAGGTCCACGTCGGCCAGGTCGACAGTGAAATCGTCCGCGCCCAGGCGGGCCAGGTCGAGCAGGTCGGTGACGAGGCGGTCCAGCCGGTGGGCCTCCTCGCCGATGGTGCGCCCCACCCGGGGCACGTCGTCGCCGGAGACCACGCCGTCGGCCAGCGACTCGGCGAACCCGGTGACCGCGGTCAGCGGGGTGCGCAGCTCGTGGGAGACCGACAGCAGGAACTCCCGCTGCCGGGCCTCGCTGCGGGCCAGGGCGTCGGCCAGGGCGTTCACCGCGCCGCCCACCTCCGCCACCTCGGCCGGGCCGTGCTCGGGGGCGCGCAGGTCGCGGCGGCCGGTGCTCATGGTCTGGGCGACGTTCGCGGTCTGGCGCAGCGGCCGGGCGACCAGCTTGCCCAGCAGGAACCCGGCCACCGCGGCGACCAGCAGGCCCACACCCAGCGCGAACAGGATGTTGCGCACGAGCCGGCGGCCCGGCCCGGCGTTGTCCGCGCGCTGGACCAGGGCGACGTTCTCCCGCACCTCGACCAGCAGGTCCCCGACCGTGCCCGAGGAGCCGGTGACCTGCCGGACCGCGCGCACCGCCGCCGGGTCGCCGACCATCCGCCCGTTCGGGCCGATGGCGACCACGTCGATGTCCTGCCCGCGCAGCACCTCGACCACGCGGAGGCGGGCGTTGCGGCCCATCTCGCCGAGCTGCTCGGTGACCACGTCGGCCTGGTCGGACAGCGACGCGCGGGCCACCTCGCGGGAGGCGCCCAGCACCAGCCGGGCGGACACCAGACCGGCCACGATCACCGCCACCCCGGCGACCGCCAGGCACAGCGCGGTGATCCGGAAGGCCAGGCTGGTCCGCCGCGTGCCGGTCACGGCCCCTCCGCCGAGTAGCCGACGCCGCGCACGGTGCGGATCGGGTTGGGGTCACCGAGCTTGGCGCGCAGCTGCGCCACGTGCACGTCCACGGTCCGCGTCCCGGCCGCCGCCGCGTAGCCCCACACCGCGCTGAGCAGCTGCTCCCGGGCGAACACGCGGCCCGGGTGGCGCATGAGGTGGGCGAGCAGGTCGAACTCGGTGGACGTCAGCGCCACCTCGGTCTCGTCCACCCACGCCCGCCGCCGGTCGGTGTCCAGCCGGACCCGGCCCAGCACGTGCACCGGGGTGACCTGGGGCGTGCCGCGGCGCAGCACGGTCCGCACCCGGGCCACCAGCTCGCGCGGGCTGAACGGCTTGGTCACGTAGTCGTCCGCGCCCAGCTCCAAGCCCAGCACGCGGTCCACCTCGTCGTCGCGGGCGGTCACGAACAGCACCGGCGTCCAGTCGCCCGCCGCGCGCAGCGCCCGGCACACCTCGACGCCGTCCAGGCCGGGCAGGCCCACGTCCAGCAGCACGGCGACCGGCTTGAGCCGCCGCACGGCCGCCAGCGCCGCCCGCCCGTCGGCCTCGACGTGCACGCCGAACCCGTCGCGGCGCAGGTAGAGCGTGACCAGCTCGGCGATCGCCCGCTCGTCCTCCACGACCAGCACCAGCCCACGACCCTCGGGTTGCACGGCGGAATCGTGGCACGGCGGCGGTCGCGTTCAGGTCGCCGCGCGCGTTCGGGTTCGGTAAATGTCCTGCGCGTGCCGCCGGCACCGGCCGAACAGGTCGCGCAGGGCCGCCAGTGCTCCAGGGCGTCGGCGGGGTGGGCGCGGGCCACTGTGGCGCGGTCGAGCAGCGGGCTGCGGGGCGCAGGCGACGTCCCGGCCGACCGGGCCGGCGTGCAGGGCGACGACCGGTGCGAGGGAGAGGTGGACGAGGAGGTCGCTGCGGTCTGCGAGCAGGATCGGGTCGTCCGTGGGGAACCCGTGCCGACCAGCCGAAGTGAACACTTTTCGCACCACATCGGACGTCCGCATAGGCCGATCGTCGCAACGTCGGCCACGGGCGCATAACGAATTGATGGCAACCCGTATCGCCCGATCGTCCTAACCCGATAGGTGGACGAGCGGTGGAGTTTGATGCCCACCGTCACCCCTCGACACCCTGCCGGAGTACAACCATGCGCCAGACGGCCCGCCGCCTGCTCGGAGCAGCCGCCCTACTCGCCGTGACCACCGTCACGACCGGCTTGCTCGCCACCGCCGCCACCGCCGCGCCGGACCAGAAGCCCACCCCGGTCCCGGGCGACGACCGCGCCAAGTACTTCGACGACAACGTCGACCTCGGCCAGGACGGCAACGGCTGCGAGGCGCTGGGCCTGCCCGGCGACGAGCTGGCCCCGCCCGCCGGGATCTACACCGCCGACGACACCTACATCGACATCACCGCGTACCCGACCGGCTACACCATCACCGGTGTGTTCGTGAAGGGCGGCCAGGGCGGCGGCGGCAACATCTACTACGTCGACCCGCCGGCGGGCGTCGAGCCGCTGGGCGCCCTGCCGTGGAACGACCTGCACGCGCCGCAGAACCCGAGCGGTGAGCCGGCCCAGATCAGCCACTGGTTCATCTGCGTCGAGGAGGCGGACGAGCCCACGAGCGAGACCAACACGCCGACCAACCCCGGCGGTGAGAACCCCGGTGGCGAGACGCCGACCTCCACGCCGACCAGCGCGCCGGCCACCGGCGTGACCACGACCACCCCCGCCGCGGCGGCCGGGGCCAACGACAACGACCAGCTCGCCGCCACCGGCTTCGGCTCCGGCTGGCTGCTCGTCGTCGGCCTGGCGCTGGTGGGCGCGGGTGCCGCGTTCGTCGCCTCGCCGAAGCTGCGCGGCCTCGTCAAGCGGTAGGCGGAGGAGCCCGGTGGCCCGTCCCGCGCCGTCGGGGCGGGCCATTCGCGCGCCACGGACGCGATCATCCGTCCTGTGAGCTGCGCTACCTCCCTTGATCCAGGGACCGGCCCAGCCGCACCCCGCTGAACCGGTCCGTCTACGATCCGACAAGGCCTGCCCCCAGGCCTACGCCAGAACCAGACAGTGCAGGAGGCACCGTGACGGCCGTAGCCCCGCAGCCGATCGCAACGCGGCCCTTCGGGACTCGCGAGGCGGTCAAGGGTTCGTTCCTGCTGCGGATGTTCCGCACCACGGACCACAAGCAGATCGGGATCATGTACCTGGTCACCTCGTTCGCCTTCTTCATGGTGGGCGGCGCGATGGCCATGCTCATGCGGACCGAGCTGGCCCGGCCGGGTATGCAGTTCCTCAGCCAGGAGCAGTTCAACCAGCTGTTCACCATGCACGGCACGGTGATGCTGCTGCTCTACGCGACCCCGATCGTGTTCGGCTTCGCCAACTTCGTCCTGCCGCTGCAGATCGGCTCCCCGGACGTGGCGTTCCCGCGCCTGAACGCGTTCTCCTACTGGCTGTACCTGTTCGGCGGCCTGATCGTGATGGCGGGCTTCATCACGCCCGGTGGCGCGGCCGACTTCGGCTGGTTCGCCTACACCCCGCTCAGCAACGCCATCCACTCGCCCGGCGCCGGCGCCGACCTGTGGATCTCCGGCCTGGTCATCGGTGGTCTGGGCACCATCCTCGGCGCGGTCAACATGATCACCACCGTGGTGTGCCTGCGCGCGCCCGGCATGACCATGTTCCGGATGCCGATCTTCACCTGGAACATCCTGGTCACCTCGGTCCTGGTGCTGCTGGCGTTCCCGATCCTGACCGCCGCGCTGCTGGGCCTGCTGGCCGACCGGCACCTGGGCGCCCACGTGTTCGACCCCGCCAACGGCGGCGTGATCCTGTGGCAGCACCTGTTCTGGTTCTTCGGCCACCCCGAGGTCTACATCGTCGCGCTGCCGTTCTTCGGCATCGTGTCGGAGATCTTCCCGGTGTTCAGCCGCAAGCCGATCTTCGGCTACAACGGCCTGGTCTACGCCACCCTGGGCATCGCGGCCCTGTCCGTCGCCGTGTGGGCGCACCACATGTACGCCACCGGCGCGGTGCTGCTGCCGTTCTTCGCCTTCATGACCTTCCTGATCGCCGTGCCGACCGGCATCAAGTTCTTCAACTGGATCGGCACGATGTGGAAGGGGCAGCTCACCTTCGAGACGCCCATGCTGTTCAGCATCGGCTTCATCGTCACGTTCCTCTTCGGCGGTCTGTCCGGGGTGCTCCTCGCGGCCCCCGCGATCGACTTCCACGTGTCGGACACGTACTTCGTTGTCGCCCACTTCCACTACGTGCTCTACGGCACGATCGTGTTCGCGACCTTCGCCGGCATCTACTTCTGGTTCCCGAAGATCACCGGCCGGATGCTCGACGAGCCGCTGGGCAAGCTGCACTTCTGGACCACGTTCCTGGGCTTCCACGCGACCTTCCTCGTGCAGCACTGGCTGGGCAACGAGGGCATGCCGCGCCGGTACGCCGACTACCTGCCCTCGGACGGCTTCACCACGCTGAACACGATCTCCACGATCGGCGCCTACGTGCTGGGCGCGTCGACGCTGCCGTTCATCTGGAACGTCTTCAAGTCCTACCGCTACGGCGAGACCGTGACCGTGGACGACCCGTGGGGCTTCGGCAACTCCCTGGAGTGGGCGACCTCCTGCCCGCCGCCGCGGCACAACTTCAAGGAGCTGCCGCGCATCCGCTCCATCCGCCCCGCCTTCGAGCTGCACTACCCGCACATGATCGAGCGGCTGCACGAAGAGGCGCACGTCACGTTCACCGGCAAGGCCATCCCGCACGACAAGGCCCCCAAGGCCCCGTCCGAACTGGCCACCCAGGCTGTGCAGTCCGGCACAGCTTCGGAGTCCGAGCACACCGACCACCGGTAACCTTCAGCCCAGGTTCAACGACGAGCCCCGATCGCCCGTGCGCGGTCGGGGCTCGTCGCTGTCTGGCAGAGGAGCCACCAGTGAGCAATCCCGGCGCGACGCCCGTCCTGATCACCGTCACCGGCCCGGACAAGCCCGGCGTGTCCTCCGTGCTGTTCGCGGTGCTGACCAGGCACGGCGTGGACGTCCTCGACGTCGAGCAGGTCGTGATCCGGGGCCGGCTGGTGCTCGGCGTGCTGGTGTCCGCCGCGCACGACCCCGAGGGGCTCCAAGAGGCCGTCGAGCAGGCCATGGCGACGGTGTCCATGCACGTCGAGGTCGAGATCGGGGCCGACTCGAAGCGGACGGCGCGGCTGGAGTCCAGCCACGTCGTGATCCTGCTGGGCCGGCCGGTCACCGCGCGCGGGTTCACCGAGGTGGCGCGGCGGCTGGCGTCGCTGGGCGTGAACATCGACGCGATCCGGGGCGTGGCCGACTACCCGGTCACCGGCCTTGAGCTGCGGGTTTCGGTCGCCGACGACACGCCGGACGCGGACGCCGCGCTGCGTGAGGCGCTGGCCGGGGTGTCCGCGCGGGTGGACCTGGACGTGGCCGTGGAGCGGGCCGGGTTGCAGCGGCGGGCCAAGCGGCTGGTGGTGTTCGACGTGGACTCCACGCTCATCCAGGGCGAGGTCATCGAGATGCTGGCCGCGCACGTGGGCGTCGAGCCGCAGGTGCGCGAGATCACCGAGGCCGCGATGCGCGGGGAGCTGGACTTCGCCGAGTCGCTGCGCCGCCGGGTCGCGCTGCTGGAGGGCCTGGACGAGTCCGTGCTGGACGAGGTCGCCGCGTCGCTGGAGCTGACGCCGGGCGCGCGGACGACGGTCCGGACGCTCAAGCGGCTCGGGTTCCGCGCGGGTGTGGTGTCCGGCGGGTTCACCCGGGTGATCAAGTCCCTGGTGGACGACCTGGGCCTGGACTTCTGCGCGGCCAACGAGCTGGAGGTCGTGGGCGGCAAGCTGACCGGGCGCGTGGTGGGCGACATCGTGGACCGGCCGGGCAAGGCGGTGGCGCTGCGCCGGTTCGCCGAGCAGGAGGGCGTGCCGCTGGCGCAGACCGTGGCGGTGGGCGACGGGGCCAACGACATCGACATGCTGGGCGCGGCCGGGCTGGGCATCGCGTTCAACGCCAAGCCCGCGCTGCGGGAGGTCGCCGACACCGCGCTGTCGCACCCGTTCCTGGACGCGGTGCTGTTCGTGCTGGGCGTGACCAGGGCCGAGGTCGAGGCCGCGGACGCCGCCGACGGCCTGGAGGCGGTGCGCCTGTGAACGAGATCCTGAAGCTGCTGGTCGACCGGCACTACACGACCGATGAAGAGGACCCGGCGGCCGTCCGTGCCATGCCGATGGTGCTGCGCATCGAGCGCGCGTCGCCGCCGTGCCGGACGGACGTGCTGGAGGCCGCTGCCGCCGCCGCGATCGCCGTGTGCCTGGACCCGCGCGCCGAGCCGGGTGGCGAGTGGCACGACGAGGTCGTGGCGTGGGTGCGGGGCCGCATCCGGAAGGTGTCGCGGCGGGCGCGTGGCGCCCACTGGGAGGCCGTGCGGGCGCTGCCCGGCGTGACGATCGAGGTGGGCGGGGCGCAGGTGCGGGCGTTCGTGCCCGGCCGGGTCGGCGACCTGCCCAAGGAGCTGTCCCGGCTGCAGATCTCGGGCAGCGAGCTGCCGACCGACGAGCCCGGCGAGGTCCCGCCGGGGGCGTACGAGCTGTGGCTGAACCCGCGCGTGGAGATGACGGCGGGCAAGGCGGCGGCCCAGGTGGGGCACGCGTCGATGCTGCTCGCGCCCACGTTGACCGAGGCGGAGCTGGCGGCGTGGGCGGCGGTGGACTACCGCTGCGCGGTCCGCACGCCGTCCCCGGCGGACTGGGACGCCTTGGTGGCCCGGCCGGACACGGTCGTCGTGCGGGACGCCGGGTACACCGAGGTGGACCCGGGCACGGCGACCGTGGCCGTCTTCCGGGGCTGATCGGGGCCGGTCAGACCGCCACCAGCCCGGTGAGCACGTCGACCGGGCTGACCAGCTCGACGTCACCGCTCCCGTCGAACAGCTCGTCGCCCGCCTCGAACGTCGCGTCGCCGAAGGCCTGCTCGAACTCGCGGGCGACGTCGTCGGTGACCGGCAGCGCGGTCGTCATCGCCAGGCCCACCGGCTCGACGGTCGGCGTGGCGGAGATGTCCGAGACGTCCACGGCGAAGAACTCGACGGTGTCGTCCCGGTCGTTCACGGTGGCCCGCACGACGATCCGCCCGTTCTCGTCGCGCGCGTGGACGCTGTGGAAGCGCAGCTCCGCCCCGTCGGACCGGACGAACCGCACCCCGCCGTCGGCGGTCACGTCGACGGCGTCGAGGTCCAGCGCCATCCGGCCGGTGACCGGCAGCCGCACGCACCGGCGCCCGTGGACGTCGGCGTCGACCGCGGGTTCGACCGCTTCGAGCGCGATCCCCTCCCCGGTCAGCTCCTCCTGCGCCCCGGTGGTCGGGCAGAGGGTCGCGGTGGCGGTGCGGACCTCCAGCGGGGGCAGCGCCTCGGACGCGGTGGCGGTGCCGGGGGACAGCAGCAGGACGGCGACGACGGCCGCCGCCAGACGGGCCTTCACGGTGGTGGTTCCCTTCCAGGTGTGTCTACAGTGGACGGTGGCTGAACCTAGCGGCTCGCGCGACCGCCCGCCGCCGGCCACACGTGCCACGAACCGGTGAAATCCATGTAGGACAGGGGTTGGCCTACTCCGCCCGTAGCGTCGCCGCCATGACGATCCTGGTGACCGGCGCGACCGGTGTGGTGGGGCGGAACGTGGTGGCGCGGCTGCTCGCGGCCGGGCAGGAGGTGCGGGCGCTGACCCGGTCGTCCACCGGGCTGCCCGCGGGCGTCGAGGTGGTGCACGGCGACCTGGCCGCACCCCGCGCCGAGTGGTTCCGGGGCGTGGACCGCCTGTACCTGTTCCCGGCCGGCGCCGGCGAGGCCGCCGCGGTGGCGGCGCGGTGCGGGGTGCGGCGGATCGTGGACCTGTCGGCCGCCGCCGTCACGATCGGGCTGCACGACAACCCCGTGGAGCGGGCGGTCGAGGAGACCGGGGTCGAGTGGACCCACGTGCGGCCGGCGGGGTTCATGGCGAACATGCTCCCGGTGTGGGCGCCGTCGATCCGCGCCCGGCGCGTGGTGCGCTACCCGTTCGCGGACGAGGCGTCCGTGCCGGTGCACGAGGCGGACGTCGCGGCGGTGGCCGTGGCCGCCCTGCTGGCGGACGGGCACGCCGGCCGGGCCTACACGCTGACCGGGCCGGCGTCGATCACCAACCGCGAGCAGGTGGCGGCGATAGCGGCGGCGCTGGGCGAGGACGTGCGGTACGAGGAGGTCTCCCGCGAGGTGGCGCGGGCCGAGCTGCGGGAGCTGGGCGGGTTCGCCGCCGAGTACGCGGACCTGTTGCTGGGGTTCGTGGACTACGACGGCGGCGGGTCGTCCGGCGGGGGCTTCTCCGACGACGACTACTCGGCGCTGCTCAAGCCCTGGCCGGACGTCGAGGTCGCCACCGGCCGGCCCGCCCGCGCCTACGCCCGGTGGGCGCGCGACCACGTCGCGGACTTCGCCTGACCCCGGTCAGCTCGCGAACTCGATGGTCCCGTCCCGCCGCCCGCGCGTGACCATCCGGCCGAACCCCAGCGCCGCCACCGTGATCCACCCCGCCCCGACCGCCAGTTCCAGCGCCAGCTCCGCGAACACCCCCGCCGCCGGCCCGCCCGCCACGAACGAGCGGATCGCCGCCAACCCGTGCGTCATCGGCAGCACGGACGTCACCGCCCGCACCCAGTCCGGCCAGAACGACGTCGGCACGTTGACCCCGGTGAACGTCATCAGCACCAGGTAGCTCAGGTTCAACGCCACCCACCGCGCCGACGGGAACCCGAGCACGAACGCCGCCACGCACGTCCCGTAGCAGTAGCACGCCACCCCGACCACGAGGATCATCAACGGCACGAACCCCGCCCACGGCCACGGCAGCGCCACCCCGAACAGCGGCGGCAGGGCCAGGAACGCGATCGTCGACGCCGCCACGCCCGAACCCAGGTGCACCAGGCCCTTGCCCAGGTACGCGGTGAGGTGCGTGGCCGGCGCGGCGACCATCAGCGCCAGCGTCCCGGACCGCCGCTCGCCGACGGCCAGCAGGACCACCACGGTCGCGTCGATGGCCATGATCGCCACCAGGTTGCCGATCAGCAGGTAGTCCACCTGCTCCTGCGACCCCAGCATCCGCCCGATGAGCGCGTAGAAGCACGCCTGCACCAGCAGCCGGGACAGCCACGCGAACGTCCACGTCCGCCAGGTGTGCAGGCCCCGGAACATCCGCCACTGCACGAGCAGCCCGTGCCGCAGCACCCTGACCTGGTCACGCATACGCCACCGGCCCCTCCGCCCGCGCCCGGCGCAGCGTCGCCTCCAACGTCAGCCGCCCGCCGACCAGCGCGACCGCGCCGAGCGCCACGACCACGAGCAGCCGCCACCCGACCGCCGCGACGGGGGCGGGCGCGAGGGCGTCCCGCATGAGGTCCGCCGACCACGACAGGAACACCGCGTGCGACAACGGCCGCAGGAACTCCGGCAGGTACTCGACCGGCACCATCACGCCGGAGAGCACGTAGACCGGGAAGCTCAGGAAGTTCTGGTAGTGCCCGTTGTCGTTGACCAGCATGAACGCGGCCAGCAGCAACCCGGTCCCGGCCATCGCGAACAGCGACGCCCCGACCGCCGTCCAGAACACCGCCGGGTGGTGCACGGTGGGCGTCACGCCGAACACCGCCCAGCCCAGCAGCCAGGTCTCGACCAGCGGCACCACCCCCAGCACCAGCACCGCCGCCACCCGTCCCAGGTACACCGGGTGCACGTCCACCGGCGCGGCCATGCCCAACTCCAGCGACCGCGTCCACCGCTCGGCGACCAGCACCTCCGCCGCCAACCCGGTCGCGAACCCCCACAGGCCGATGAGCACCGGCGCGAGGAACGCGTTGGGCAGCAGGTCCGCGCGCCCGGAGTGCACCACGATCGACATCAGCATCAACACGGTGAACGGGATCGTGCACAGCGTCAGCAGGTCGTCGGGCTGCCGCCGGACCAGCCACCACTGCATGCGCGCCCCGGTGAGGAACAGCCGCATCAGACCTCCATCCCGCGCCGGCCGACGAGGTCCAGGTACACGTCCTCCAGCCGGGGCGGCACCGCCCGCACCGACCGGACCCCGTTGTCCAGCAGGAAGTCCAGCACCCGCCGGGCCGCCGCGTCGTCCACGGCCCGCACCCGCAGCAACCCGTCCCGCCGCTCGGCGCCCACCACGCCGGGCACGCCGGAGACGTCCAGCGCGGTCTCCGCCTCGACCCACCGGTGCAGCCCGGACATCGCCGCCAACCCGCGCGGCGACTCGGTGGCGAGCACCCGGCCGTGGTCGATCAGGGTGACCCGGTCGCACACCGACTCGGCCTCGTCCATGTCGTGCGTGGTGATCAGGATCGTGCGCCCCTCGGCCCGCAGTTCGCCGATCAGCGCGCGGAAGTCGTGCGCCGCCACGGGGTCCAGGCCGGTGGTGGGTTCGTCGAGCAGGATCAGCCGGGGGTCGCCGACCAGGCCGCGCGCCAGGTGCAGCCGCTGCTTCATGCCCCGGGAGTAGGTCTCCACGAGGTCGTCGGCCTTGTCGGCGAGCCCCAGCCGCTCCAGCAGCCCGTCGACGCGCACCTTGGCGCGGGCGTCGGGGACCTTGTGCAGGGCGGCCCAGTACCGCAGCGTCTGCCGGGCGGTCAGCTTCCAGTACAGCCCGCGCTCGCCGCCGAACACGATCCCGACCAGCCCGCGGACCTCGTCGGCCCGGGTGACGACGTCGTGCCCGAAGACCTCGGCGCGGCCGCTCGTGGGCAGCAGGACCGTGGACAGGATCTTGCACAACGTCGTCTTGCCCGCGCCGTTGGGCCCGAGCAGGCCGTGCACCTCGCCGGCCGGCACGTCGAGCGACAGCCCGTCCAACGCGGTGACTTCCTCGTTCTTGCGCCGGCCCTTGCGGTACGTCCGACAAAGCCCGACCACCCGGACACCCATCCGCTCCACCCCCGTCGTTCGGCGGAGGAGAAGCTAGGGCCCGTGCGTCGAGACTTTGTTGAATCCGCTGGTCAAGTCCGGTTCACGAGCCCTGGGCCGCGTCCAGCCGCTTGAGCGCCGCCCGCACGACCTCGGGGTCGTAGGTGGTCCAGAACGGCGGCAGCGACGCCCGCAGGAAGCCGCCGTAGCGGGCCGTGGCGAGCCTCGGGTCCAGGATCGCCACCACGCCCTTGTCGTTCATGGAACGCAGCAACCGGCCCGCGCCCTGCGCCAGCAGCAACGCGGCGTGCGTGGCCGCGACCGTCAGGAACCCGTTGCCGCCGCGCGACTCCACGGCCTTCTGCCGCGCCGACGCCAGCGGGTCGTCGGGCCGGGGGAACGGGATGCGGTCCATGACGACCAGTTGCAACGCCGGACCGGGCACGTCCACGCCCTGCCACAGCGACAGCGTCCCGAACAGGCACGTCCGCGGGTCCTCGGCGAACCGCTTGACCAGTTGCCCGGTCGAGTCGTCGCCCTGGCACAGCACCGGGTGCTCCAGCTTCCCGCGCAGCGCCTCCGTGGCGGCCTTGGCGGCCCGCATCGAGGAGAACAGGCCCAGCGTGCGCCCGCCGGCCGCGTTGACCAGGCCCTCCAGCTCGTCCACGTAGGACGGCGGCAGGCCGTCGCGGCCGGGCGGGGGCAGGTGCCTGGCCACGTACAGGATGCCGCTGCTCCCGTGCTCGAACGGCGAGCCCACGTCCAGGCCCTGCCAGCGCGGCTGCCCGAGGTCCGACGGCGGCTCCTTGTCCGTGGCCGTGCCCTCGGCCTTGCGGGCGGCGGACGACGTGGGCAGGCCCCACTGGCGGGCCAGCGTGTCGAACGTGCCGCCCAGGGTCAGCGTCGCCGACGTGAGGATGGTCGTGCGCTTGCCGAACAGCCGTTCCCGCAGCAGCCCGCCGACCCCCAGCGGGGCGACGCGCAGCGACGGCGTGCGGTTCAGGCCCGAGTCGCCCGACACCCACACCACGTCGTGGTCGTCGTCGAACGCCTCCAGGATGCGGGCCGCGCTGTCGTGCACCTCGTCCAGCAGGGACAGCGCGAGCTTGCGCGCGGTGGCGCCCTCGACGTCCTCCTTGCGGTCCGGGCCCAGCGACGTGATGCACGCGCGGGCGGCGTCCCGGGTGGCGCGCAGCGCGCCGGCCAGGGCCTGGGGGAGCGAGTCGAGGCGGCCGACCGGGGCGTCCTCCAGGATCATGCCCAGGCCGTCACTGGCCTCGGCCATCCGGTCGGCCACGGACTGGTCGATCAGCCGCCCGCAGCGCCGGGCCGCGGTCGCGACCAGGGACGCGCTCAGCTCCTCGGTGGCCACCGACGTGACGCGGTCCACCAGGTCGTGGGCCTCGTCGATCACGACCACGTCGTGGTCGGGCAGGACCTGGTAGCCCTCCAGGGCGTCGATGGCGAGCATCGCGTGGTTGGTGACCACCACGTCGGCCTTGCCGGCCTCGGCGCGGGCCCGTTCGGCGAAGCAGTCCTGGCCGACGGGGCACTTCGCCGCGCCCAGGCACTCGCGGGCGGTGACCGACACCTGCTTCCACGCCTGGTCGCTCACGCCGGGCACCAGCTCGTCGCGGTCGCCGGTCTCGGTGTCGGAGGACCACTCGTGCAGCCGCTTCACCTCGCGGCCCAGCCGGGACACGGCGAACGGGTCGAACAGGCCCGCGTCCTCCGGCTCGTCCGGCGCGCCGGTGTGGACGCGGTGCATGCACAGGTAGTTGCGGCGGCCCTTGAGGATCGCGAACCGGGGTTCGCGGCCCAGCTCCTTGCGCAGCGCCTGGCCCAGGCGCGGCAGGTCGCGGTCCACGAGCTGGCGCTGCAGCGCGATGGTCGCGGTGGAGATGACGACCGTGGACTCCTCGGCCACCGCGTGCCGGATCGCGGGCACCAGGTAGGCCAGCGACTTGCCGGTGCCGGTGCCCGCCTGCACGGCCAGGTGCTCGCCGGTGCGGATCGCGCGCTCCACCGCCTCGGCCATCGCGAGCTGGCCCTCGCGCTCGGCTCCGCCCACCGCCTCCACGGCGACGGCGAGCAGCGTTCTGGTGTCGGGGATCGCGGTGGTGGACGGCACGGCGAAGACGGTACCCGGCGGCACCGTCAGAACTCGGCCGGCACTCGCCTGCCCGGTTCCACCACGGCCCCGCGGTGCCCGTCGCGCCCCCACGGGCCGGGCCGCCCGTCGGGCCCGCGGTGCCCGTCGCGCCCCGCGGGCCGGGCCGCCCGTCGACCAGGCCCGGCGCCGACTGGTCCAGTAAGGCGACGGTTCGCCTACTTGCGCTTCACCAGCGCCCACGCGGCCGGCAGCAGGCCCGCGGCGAGGGCGATCTTGACGGCGTCGCCGATGAGGAACGGCGTCACGCCCAGGGCCAGCGCCTTGCCGAACCCGATGTTGGCGGCGGCCATCAGCCACGGCACGCCGAACGCGTAGATCACCAGGTTGCCCAGGGCCATCGTGCCGACCGTGCGCAGGACCGTCCGGTCCCCGCCGCGCGCGGCGAGGTGGCCGACCAGCACGCCGGCGAACACGAAGCCCACGACGTAGCCGAGCGAGGCGGGCATCCCCGACGACGCGCCCTGGAACCACGGCACCCCGGCGACGCCGGCGATCAGGTACAGCACCATCGCGGCGCCACCGCGCTGCCACCCGAGCGCGGCCCCGACCAGCAGCGCGGCGAACGTCTGCCCGGTGATCGGCACCGGGCTGCCCGGCACCGGCACGGCCAGCTGCGCGGCCAACCCGGTCAACCCGGCCCCGGCCACGACCAGGGCGATGTCCCGGGCCACCGACCCCGGCACGAGGTCGGCCAGCACGCGGCGGGCGGGAACAGCGAGGACGGACACAGTGACCTCCCGTGGATCGACGTCGTCTGCGGAGGTTAACCGCCGATCACATGTTCGGTCTTTGTCGAAGCTCCACAAAGTCGCCGATCTCACGTGTCCAGTGCCACCTTGCCGATCGGCCGTTCGGTGTTGCGCCGGGTCTTGGTCCAGCCGTTGCGGCCGCGGACCAGGCGGATCAAGGCGCGCCACGACGTGATGTAGAAGGTGTAGATGTAGAGCGCGTACCCGAAGCCGTACAGCAACGCGCGTCCCCTGCCCAGCCCCGGCTCGCACCGCGCCCGGTAGACCGGGCCCCACAGCACGAACGGCAGCAGGCCGAACGACCCGTACACCGCGAACAGGACCCACGCCCCCTCCGCGAGCCACTGCCACACCTCGCCCGGCGAGGTCACCGCCCGGTGCCCCAGCAGCACCAGCGGGACCGGGTAGATCAGGGTCCCGAGCAGCTGCAGCCACGGTTGGGCCAGGTAGTACATCATCTCCGCCGCGCCCAGCGTGGTCAGGTGCGGCGACGCCCAAATCCGGCGCACGTACCGCATGCACTGCATGGTCCCCTGGCCCCACCGCGTCCGCTGCGCCAGGAACCGCCGCAGGCTGTAGAGACCCTCCTGGTGCACGTGGGTGTCCATGGAGAACCCGGTCCGCCACCCCGCCGTCAGCAGGTGCACGCCCAGCTCGAAGTCCTCCAGCAGCGACCCGCGCCACGGCTGACCGCCCGGCCCGGCGATGGCGTCCAGCGCGGACAGGCGGGTGAACTGGCCGTTGCCGCCCATGGAGATCGTGCCGGTGACCCCGCGGGAGAGCTGGATCGCCGCGATCGCCGTGCGGAACTCCAGGTCCTGCATGCGCACCAGCAGCGCCCCGAACACCGACCGCCACCGCGACACACCGGCCTGCCGCACCCCGGTGTTGACCATCCGCACGTCCACCTGCACCGCGCCGATCGTCGGGTCGCCGAACAGGTGGTCCGCCGCGCACACGTCCAGGCAGTCGGGCGCGGGCCGGCCGTCGGCGTCGACCACGACCACCACCGCGCGGTCGGCGTCGGCGTGCCGGCCCATCCACAGCTTGAGCGTGCGGTAGGCGTCGTTGAGCGCGTCGCCCTTGCCGGTGCGGGCGTTGGGCCGGTACCGGCGCACCAGGTGGACGTGCTTGTCACCCCGGAAGCCGCGCACCACGCCGACGGTCGCGTCGTCCGAGTCGTCGTCGATGACCCAGACGTGCGCGATGGGGAACGTCGCGCGCAGGTAGCGGACGGTGTCGCCGATGACCGCCTCCTCGTCCCGGCACGGCACCAGGAAGTGCCACTCGAACCGGTCGGGCGGGCCGGTCGGGGCGGGCTTGTGCCGCAGGTACGGCACCACGATGAGGAACACGTAGGTCAGGAACGCGACGCTCATCGTCAGGGCGAGGGCCTGGGTGAACCCCAGGACGACGTCGAGGCTCACTTGCGCGTGGCCAGCCAGACGAACGCCACCAGCGCCGCCGCGCCGCCGAACACGCTCACCATCGAGCCGAGCAGGGTGTGGCCCCAGTAGTAGCCGGTGTCCACGCCCAGCGCGTCGACCAGGCCGACCAGCGTGAGCACGCGCAGCTGGTTGACGACGACCACGGCGGCGGTGGCGACGGCGAGCGCGGTGAGGACCCTGCGCGTGATGCGCGGGCGCAGCGCGATCATCACCGCGCCGACCAGCAACAACGGCAGGACGAGGAACGCGGACGTGCACTCCGGCGTCATGCGCAGGCCCAGCGGCGTGTCCGAGCCGAGTCCGAAGTAGACGGTCTGGCGCTCCGCGACCACCGCGACCCCGTCGCCGCTCAGGACGCTGAGCGCCAGTCCGGACAACGCGATCTCGGCCGTCCGGTAGGCGCGGTGCAGCAGCACCAGCCCGGCGGCGGCCACCACCAGTGCGACGACCACCACCCGGTTGAGGTGTCCGGTCCGGGGCACGGCATACGCCACGGGAGAGTCCTTTCATCCGTCCGGGGACCGCCCGATCGGGCTACCCGAAGGTCATCGGCGGCTTCTTTTCCCGTCCTCACTCCCGGATCGGGTGAGAACGCGAGGGACTTTCGGGCGGTTGATCGACTCTGTGTGGCCGCAGTTGGGCGGTTCGAGTGGACGCCGTCCCCCTTTACGGTCAGCAACCCTTAATCCGACGGGTGGAACGCCGATAGGGGCAATTGCTCGCACCGTGCACTCCCCGAGGTGCCCGACGCCCCCCGCCTGCCCCTGCTCGTCCGGTTCCGCGGCGGGGACGTCGAGTCGCGAGCCCGAGAACGTCCCGAGAGAGGAGCTCCATGCGTGTGCGAATGACGGGCTTGGCGGGTCTGGCCGCCTTGGCCGCCCTGCTGGCCGGCGCCACGCCCGCGTCCGCCGCCCCCGGCGACGCGTCCGCCTACGCCGCGAAGCTGGAACTGTCGCTGCTGGGCGGGAACGCGGTGTCGGCGGGACCGTTCGCCGCTGCGGACGCGAACGGCCCGACGACGGGCACGTTCGCCGCGGTCGACGTGCCGGGCGTGCTGAAGACCGGCGTGCTCGACGCGTCGGCGACCCGTGACGACAAGACCGGCGGCGTCCACTCCCGAGCGGTGACCGCCGACGTGCGCCTGGACCTCCTGGCGGCGGTGACGGGCGCGATCACCGCGAAGGCCGTCGAGGCGAAGTGCGACGCGACCCAGAAGGGCGTGACCGGCGCGACGAAGCTGGTCGGCCTGGAGCTGGGCGAGCTCGGCACGGTGGACGCGGAGCCCGCGCCCAACACGGTGGTGGACGTGGACCTGGTCGGCGTGGACATCGCGAAACTGGTGTTCAACGAGCAGGTCCGGCACAAGGACGGCAGCCTGACGGTCAACGCCGTGCACCTGACGCTGATCGGCGGCGTGCTGGGCGCGCTGGGGTCCGGCGACCTGGTGCTGTCGTCGGCGCGGTGCGGCCCGGCCGGCCTGCCGATCCCGATGGCGTCGGGCGCGGGCCTGTGGCTGGGCCTGGGGTTGCTGGGCCTGGTCGCGGTGCCGGCCGGGACGGTGGCGCTGTTCCGCCGCCGGGCGACGGCCTGAGGGAGGTCGGTCGCGATGTACAAGGTCCCCGGAACCGGGGTCGCCGTGGGGACGGGCGTGGGATCCCTGGCGGCGACCGGCGCGAGCGTGACGTGGTGGGTGGTCGCGGGCGTGGTGCTGCTGCTGGCAGGCGTGCTCCTGACCCACGCCACCCGCCGCCGCGACCGAGCCACGCCCGAGAACACCTGATGCGAGCGGCGCCCGGCAGTGCACCCCCACACTCCCGGGCGCCGCGCCCCACGCCCGCCTCGTCCGCCGCGCCCCACGCGCAGCCGCCGCGCCCCACGCCCGCCCTGTCCGCCGCGCCCACTCGCCGCGCCCACTCGCCGCGCCCACTCGCCGCACCCAGCCGGCCGCGCCCGCCCGCCGAGCCCCCGCCAACCCGTTCACCGCGTGCCCGACCGATGCCCGCCGAGCCACCGCCAACCCGTTCAGCGCGAGCCCGAGACGATGCCCGCCGCAGCCCCGCGCCGCCCGGCCGCGGCCCCGACCCGTCCGCCCCTACCGCACACCCGCCGTGGGCCCGCGTTCCTCCCTCTCTACGGGACGCGCGAGTCGGGACTTGGTCGCAGATCCTGCATGTCCCCGATCGGGTGATTCCGAACCGACCGTCCTCTGTGGTCCGAACCGATGCCTCCCACCCCACCCCGAGTCGGTGCGGAGGCCCCCTGCGAACTAAGGAGTCTGGTGAAGGAAGTCCTGCTGCTCGCGGGTACCCGGCCCGAAGCGGTGAAGATCGCGCCGGTTGCCCTCGCGTTGGCCGACCACCCCGTCCTGCGGCCGACCATCGTCCACAGTGGACAGCACTCCGGCATGGTGGAGCAGGCCCTCGGCGCGTTCGACCTCAAGGCCGACGTCGTGCTCGAAGTGCCCCGCGTCACCGGCAGCCAGGCCGAGCTGCTGTCCCGCCTGGTCCCCGCGTTCGACGAAGTCCTGCGCGTCCGGGACCCCGCCGTCGTCGTCGTGCAGGGCGACACGACCACCGCGCTGGCCGGCGCGTTGGCCGCCTTCTACCGCGGCATCGCCGTGGCACACCTGGAAGCCGGGCTCCGCACCGGCGACCTCGGCGGCCCCTTCCCCGAGGAGGGCACGCGGCAGATGATCGCCCGGATCGCCGCCCTCCACCTCGCGCCCACCGACGACGCCGCGTCGGCCCTGGTGGGGGAGGCGTTGCCCGCCTCGGACATCGTCGTCACCGGCAACACCGTGGTGGACGCCGTGCGCCTGGTGGCCGCCGCCGACCTGCCCGCGCGCGACCCCGTCCTGGTGGACCTCGAACGCCGGCTCGACACCTCCGGCGGACGCCTCGTCCTCGTCACGGTCCACCGCCGCGAGTCGTGGGGCGCACCCCTGGAACGGGTCCTGCACGCCGTGCGCGCCCTGGCCGACCGGCACCCCGACGTGCGGGTGCTGCTGCCCGTCCACCCCAACCCGACCGTCCGCACGGCGGCGCGCCGGGTGCTCGGCGACCACGAGCGGATCGTCGTGTGCGAACCGCTGGACTACCCCGACCTGGTGCGGGCGTTGCGGCGCTCGTCCCTGGTGCTGACCGATTCCGGTGGCCTGCAGGAGGAAGCGCCGACGTTCGGCGTGCCGGTGCTGGTCCTGCGGTCGAGCACCGAGCGGATGCCGGCCGTGGACGCCGGGTGCGCCTGGCTGGTCGGCACCGACGTCACGCGCATCCTCGCCGAGGCCGGCTGGGTGCTCGGCTCGCGGCTGCGGCTGCCGCCGGGCCGCAACCCGTTCGGCGACGGCGCGGCGGCCCGCCGGGTGCGGGCGGCGTTGGAAAGGCTGGTCGGGCTGCCGGCGGCGTTTTCCACGGCTTTGCCCATGCGCATTCCGTCCTGATGCTTATTGCGCTGCGTTATGGGCCACTCGATCGTGTATTCCCGTTTCCACTCACGGGTGATGTGCGGTGGAAAGCGGTTGGCGCGCGAGTGCCCGTGGTCGATTAGTGGGGAAAAGCGTCACGAAGAAGGGCAACCCATGACACACACCCTCGCGCGCCGGCTCGGGGCGGTGGCCGCGGCGCTCGCGATCGGAGCCACCGGCACACCCGCGCTCGCCGCCGCACCGGCGGGCGTCGCGTCCGCCGGCTCGGCCGACTTCACCAAGGACGGCCGACACGTCGTCGTGCCGCCCCAAGCGCGCTGCGCGGTCGAAGGGCCCACGACCGCGTCGTCGCCGGCGGTGAGCGCGTCGGGCATCCGGTTCGGCGCGTCGGACTCGGCGTGCACCACCACGGTGGTGGACCCGGACACGAACACCACCACCACGAGGTCCGAGGCCAACGGCACCGGCTTCGAGCTGTCCGCGCTGATGTCCGCGGGCGGCCCCCGGCTCAAGATCGGCAAGTGGAAGGTCACCTGCGACGCGACCGACGCAGGCACCACGGCGGGCTGGTCGATGGGCGGGCTCGGCGGGTTCGCGGGGCTGCCCGAGCAGATCCCGAACAACCACGTGCACGAGGTGAAGAACGCCAACGGCACGGTGCTCGCGCGGGTCACGTTCAGCGAGGTGGTCACGCCCCAGCCGAACGACGGCAGCATCACCCTGACCCTGGCGCACATCCGCTTCACCCCGGAATCGGGCGCCAGCGGCACGGTCAAGCTCGGCGAAACGGCCTGCGCCCCGACCCCGTGAGACCACGTCGGGGTGAGCCGCGTCGGGCCGCGGGCACTGCGGTGCGGGGGTGCTCTCGAACGGAGCACCCCCGGATCCACAGTCAACCAGTGGGGTACGACAACGGCGGGGCTATGCCACGTGGGGCGTTCCCGCCAGCGCCACGCCGGCCTCGCGGAGCTGGGACAGCGCCGTGCCCACGGTCGCCGACGCCACGCCCGCGGTCAGGTCCAGCAGGACCGTCGTCGTGAAACCGGCCGCCGCCGCGTCCAGGGCCGTCGCCCGCACGCAGTGGTCGGTCGCGATGCCCACCACGTCCACGTCCGTCACCCCGCGCGCCCGCAGCCACTCGGCCAGCCCCTCGCCGCCGCCGGTCGCGCCCTCGAAGCCCGAGTACGCCGCCGCGTGCGCGCCCTTCGAGAACACCGCCGACACCGGGGCCACGTCCAGCTCCGGGTGGAACGACGCGCCGGGCGTCCCGGCCACGCAGTGCACCGGCCACGAGTCCACGAAGTCCGGCGTCGCGCTGAAGTGCGCGCCGGGGTCGATGTGGTAGTCCCGGGTCGCCACCACGTGGTCGTACCCGCCCGCCGCCAGGTGCGCCGAGATGGCCGCCGCCACCGCCGCGCCGCCCGCGACCGGCAGCGACCCGCCCTCGCAGAAGTCGTTCTGGACGTCCACCACGATCAGTGCCTTGGCCATCTGCAACTCCCTACAGGAACGTGGTCGGGATGGCGGGTTCGCCGCGGGACAGCTTGAGGCCCTCCCACGGCACGCTCACCAGGGCGGCGCGCAACCGCTCCCGGCTCTCCGCCAGCGTGTCGAGCCCGGCCACCCGCTGTCCACCGCGGACCAGCGGCACGGGCAGCACCCGGTCGTGCGGTCCCAGCTCGGGCACCTCCGCGGCCGGGAACACCACCTCTTCCAACGCGGTCCCGGTCTCCTTGTGCCGCCGCAGCGCGTTCTTGCGCCCGCCGCGGGACTCCTTGTGCGACGACCGCTTCGCCACCGGCCGGCCGTCGACCTCCACCAGCTTGTAGACCATCCCCGCGGTCGGCGCGCCCGACCCGGTGACCACGGACGTGCCCACGCCGTACGCGTCCACGGGCTCGGCGCGCAGCGCGGCGATCGAGTACTCGTCCAGGTCGCCGGACACGACGATGCGCGTGTTGCGCGCGCCCAGCGAGTCGAGCTGGTCGCGCGCCTGCCGGGCCAGCACGCCCAGGTCGCCCGAGTCGATCCGGATCGCGCCCAGGGCCGGCCCCGCGATCTCCACCGCGGTCTTGATGCCGTTGGTGATGTCGTAGGTGTCCACCAGCAGCGTCGTGCCCGCGCCCAGCGCCTCGACCTGGCTGCGGAACGCCGCCTCCTCGCTGTCGTGCAGCAGGGTGAACGCGTGCGCGCACGTCCCGGCGGTCGGGATGCCGTGCCGCCGCGCCGCCTCCAGGTTCGACGTCGCCGTGAACCCCGCCAGGTACGCGGCGCGCGCGGACGCGACGGCCGCGTCCTCGTGCGTCCGGCGCGACCCCATCTCGATCATGCGGCGGCCGTTCGCCGCGCCCACCATGCGGGCGGCGGCGGAGGCGATCGCGCTGTCGTGGTTGAGGATCGACAGGGCCAGCGTCTCCAGCACCACGCCCACGCCGAACGGGGCCCGCACGGACAGGATCGGCGAACCCGGGAAGTACAGCTCGCCCTCCGGGTACCCGTCCACGTCCCCGGTGAACCGGTAGTCCGCGAGCCAGTCCAGCGTCGCCCGGTCGACCACGTCCGTGCGCTCCAACAGCTCCAGCTCGGCCTCGCCGAAGCGGAACCCCTCGATCGCGTCCAGCAGGCGCCCGGTGCCCGCGACCACCCCGTACCGCCTGCCCTCCGGCAACCGGCGGGCGAAGACCTCGAAGACGCACGGCCGGTCGGCGGTGCCGTCGCGCAGGGCAGCGGCGAGCATCGTCAACTCGTAGTGGTCCGTGAACAGCGACGTCGACATGAGCCAGAAGCCTAGGCTCGGGCGCCGCGTGAGGGCGGCAGGTGGGCCTATGGGCTCCGCCACGGACCGGAACATGACACCATTGGCGGTATGACCACGCCCGTCGAGCATGAGCGGACGCAGGTTGACCCGTCGCCGGTGGACGTCCGCACGGAGGACCGTCCCTGGCAGACGCTGGTCTGGAACGACCCGGTGAACCTGATGTCCTACGTGACGTACGTGTTCCAGAAGCTGTTCGGGTACAGCCGGGACCACGCGACGAAGTTGATGCTGGACGTGCACCACAAGGGCAAGGCGATCGTGTCATCCGGTTCGAAGGACAAGGTGGAGGCGGACGTGGCGAAACTGCACGCGGCCGGCCTCTGGGCGACGATGCAGCGTTCGTCGTGAAGAAGTGGACGAGGGCCGGCGACGCGGTGGTCGGCCGGTTCGACCGGCAGGAAGCCGCCGTGGTGCGCGGACTGGTGAGCCAGATCCAGGACATGCTCCTGGCCCGCGCGGAAGAGGCGCCGCAGGACGAGCTGGCGCAGTTGACGGGGATCCGGACCGGACCCTCGACACCGCCGGACGACCCGATCCTGGGCCGGCTGCTGCCCGACTTCCACCGCCTGGACCCCGACGCGCCCGATCCGGCCGAAGTGGACTCCGCGAACGCCCTGCGCTCCCTGCACGAGCCGGACCTGCTGGACGCCAAGACGGCGGCGGCGGCGGTCGTGCTGGACACGTGCCCGGCCGACGGCGGCGAGGTGCGCCTGGTGACCGCGCAGGCCGAGGCCTGGCTGGCGGCGCTCAACGACGTCCGCCTGGCGCTGGGCACGGCCCTGGACGTCCAGGAGGACATGCCCGACGAACTCCCGCCCGACGACCCGCGCTCCCCGCACCTGGGCGTCTACCACTGGTTGACGTGGGTGCAGGAGACGCTGGTCGAGGCGGTCATGGACTGATGCCGACCGAACGGGCCGCCGGCGGGGCGGTCGTGCCGGCGGGCGAGGCGGCGGTGCCGGCCGGCGGGGCGGCGGTGTTGCTGTTCGGGCGGGTGGCGGGGGCGGCGGTCGTGCTGGCCTCCGGCGGGGTCGTCGCGGGCGTGGACGCGCGGGGCGCGCCCGTCGGGACCCGCGAACTGGACCTGCTCGACCCGTCCGCGCTGGTCCAGCGGGTGCACGCGGTCGTCCTCTCGGAAGCCCCGGCCACCCCGAACGGCGTGGTGCGGTGGCTGGCCGAGCGCGGGCACGGGTTCCCCGTGGACGGCGGCGTGGTGCCCATCGTGTGCGCGGCGGCGGTCGGCGGTCCCGGCGAGGACGTCGGGCACGCGGCGTGCGAGGCCGCCGTCGAGGTCGCGGCGCCGCCCGCGGTGGTCTTCGTGGGCGGGACCGCGGCGGCGGTCGTCGTGGTGGACGCCGACCTGGACAAGGCCGGGTGCCGGCGGGTCGCGATGTCGGCGCACGACGGGCTGGTCCGGGCCGGGGTGCGGGCGCCGTCCACGGTGTTCGCGCTGGCCACCGGCGTCGCCACCGGGGCGCCGCTGGACGCGCTGTGCACCGAAGCGGCGAACGACGTGTTCCGGGCGGTCCCCTGAGGTACCCGGTCCGGTATGAACCGGGTCAAGCGGGTTTTGCGGTGGGTTGAGGACAACAAGGCGCTCGACCGGGTGGCCGGGGCGGTGGCCGAGGCCATCCCTTCGGGGATCCGCAGCTCCAGGCCGCTGCGCGGCGAGCCGATGGGGCACCCCGCGCACCCGGCGGCCGTGCTGCTGCCGCTGGGGATGTTCGCCGCCTCCAACGTGCTGGACCTCCTGCCCGGCGAGGGCAAGGCGGCGCGGGCGCTGATCGGGATCGGGCTGGCGACCGCGCCGGTGGCCATCGCGACCGGCCTGGCCGAGTACGCCACGCTCGACGAGCGGCAGCGGCGCACGGCGTTCGTGCACCTCGCGGCCAACGCGGCGGCCAACCTGCTCTACCTGACCTCGTTCCGGCTGCGCGGGCACGGGTTCGGCGTCGTCGGGCGGGTCGTCTCGGGCCTCGGGATGGGCGTGCTCACCGCCGGCGGCCTGGTCGGCGGCCACCTGGCCTACGCGCAGGCGGCGGGCGTGGAGCGCGAACCGGTGTAGTGCCGGTTCTCACACAGCGGGACACCTTCCGCCACCACGTAGGATGGGGGTGTGCTGGTGATCCGCCGTGACCTCGTCGACGCGATGGTGGCGCACGCCCGTCGTGACCACCCCGACGAGGCGTGCGGGATCATCGCGGGCCCCGAGGGCTCCGACCGCCCCGAGCGGTTCATCCCCATGGACAACGCCGAGCGCTCCCCGACCTTCTACCGGTTCGACTCGATGGAGCAGCTCCGCGTCCACCGCGAGATGAGCGCCAACGACGAAGAGACGATCGTCGTCTACCACTCGCACACCGCGACCGAGGCCTACCCGTCGCGGACCGACGTCTCGTACGCGAGCGAGCCGCAGGCGCACTACGTCCTCATCTCCACCAGGGACCCGGAGACGCACGAGCTGCGCTCCTACCGGATCGTTGACGGCGTCGTCACCGAAGAACCGGTCGAGGTCGTCGAGTCGTACATGTTCGCGCACACGGGCGCGGACGACACGCCCGACTGTCCCTGAGCGCGCGTCCCCGCTCGACCCCGTAAAAATCCCGGCCCCTCTCCCGGAGGTCCCAGCATGGCTGTCACCGTCTCCATCCCCACGATCCTGCGCACGCACACCGGCGGCCAGAAGTCCGTCGAGGCGTCGGGCACCACGCTCGCGCAGGTCATCGACGACCTGGAGAACAACCACGGTGGCTTGAAGGCGCGCCTGGTCAAGGAAGGCACGCTGCACCGGTTCGTCAACGTGTACGTCAACGACGAGGACGTCCGCTTCGCGGGCGGCCTTGAGGCGGCGGTGAAGGACGGCGACACCGTCACGATCCTCCCGGCCGTCGCCGGGGGCTGATCCCGGTGGCCCGGTACGAGTCGCTGCTCGACGCGGTCGGCGGCACGCCCCTGGTGGGGCTGCCCCGGCTGTCGCCGGCCAAGGACGTGCGGCTGTGGGCGAAGCTGGAGGACCGCAACCCGACCGGCTCGATCAAGGACCGCCCGGTCCTGATGATGGTCGAGGAGGCCGAGCGGGAAGGCCGCCTGCACCCCGGCTGCACGATCCTGGAACCGACGTCCGGCAACACCGGCATCGCGCTGGCGATGGTCGCGAAGCTCAAGGGCTACGGGCTGGTCTGCGTGATGCCGGAGAACACCTCCGCCGAGCGCAAGCAGTTGCTCCAGGCCTACGGCGCGCGGATCGTGTTCTCACCGGCGGCGGGCGGCTCGAACCAGGCCGTCGCGCGGGCGAAGGAACTCGCCGCCGAGCACCCCGACTGGGTGATGCTCTACCAGTACGGCAACCCGTCCAACCCCGGCGCGCACTACGAGAGCACCGGCCCGGAGATCCTCAAGGACCTGCCCACGATCACGCACTTCGTGGCGGGCCTGGGCACCACCGGCACCCTGGTCGGCGTGGGCCGGTACCTGCGCGAGCAGAAGCCGGACGTGCAGGTCGTCGCCGCCGAGCCCCGCTACGGCGAGCTGGTGTACGGCCTGCGCAACCTCGACGAGGGCTTCGTGCCCGAGCTGTACGACGCCGAGGTCCTGACCGGCCGCTACTCCGTCGGCTCCTACGACGCCCTGCGCCGCACCCGGCAGCTGCTGGAGGTCGAGGGCATCTTCGCGGGCATCTCCACCGGCGCCATCCTGCACGCGGCGCTGGCCGTGGCGGAGAAGGCCGCGCAGCGCGGCGAGCAGGCCGACGTGGCCTTCGTCGTGGCGGACGCGGGGTGGAAGTACCTGTCCACCGGCGCCTACGCGGGCACGCTGGACGAGGCGGCGGAACGCCTCGACGGCCACCTCTGGGCCTGACGTCGCGGTGGGGGGTCCCCGGGCTCCCCACCGCGTCGCGTTCGGGATGCCGGAGTGCATTTCCGGCCCTCGGATGAAATGCGTGAACCGCTATTGGTCCACCCGTTTTCCGCAAATTCGCCGCCCGCGCGGACTGCTATCGTGCCGATCATGCGGTTGACCGTCCTCGGCTGCGCGGGCAGTGCTCCCGGACCCGATCTGCCCACGTCCGGGTACCTGGTCGAGGCCGGCGGGGTGCGGATCGCCGTGGAGTTGGGCGGCGGGGTTTTCGGGACGTTGCAGCGGTACTGCGACCCCTTCCGGTTGGACGCCGTGCTGCTGTCGCACCTGCACCTGGACCACTGCGCGGACTTCAGCGCCCTGACCACCTACCTGCGCCACCACCCGGCCCCGCCGAAGACCTTCGGCCGGCTGCCGGTCTTCGCCCCCTCGCACGCCCCCGGGCGGCTGGCCAACGCGCACGCCGCGTCGGAGGAGGAGTTGGCGACGCTGGGGCTGTCCGACACCTACGACTTCGTGCCGTTGAAAGCCGGCCGGTTCGACGTGGGCGGGGTGTCCATCGACGTGGCGGCGATGCGCCACATCTGCGAGGCGTACGCGTTCCGGATCGCGGTCGGGGGCAAGTCGCTCGTGTTCACCGGCGACACCGTGCCGTGCCCCGAACTGGTCGAGCTGGCGCGCGGCGCGGACCTGCTGCTGGCCGACGCCGCGTGGCGCGAGCAGGCCGGGCGGGCGAACTACCTGCACATGAGCGGCCACGAGGCCGGCGCGGTGGCCGAGGAGGCCGGGGTCGGGCGGCTGGTGCTCACGCACGTGCTGCCGTGGTCGGACCGCGACGGCGTGCTGGAGGACGCCGCCGAGTCGTTCACCGGCCCGGTGACGTTGGCCGAACCCGGCGCCGTGTACGCGCTCTGACCAGTACGCCCTGCAACCGGCACGCGTTCCGACCCGGTACCGGTTCTAGCCGGCGAAGGAGTGCGACATCTGGCCCTCGCCGGCCCCGCCGATCACCAGCACCGACCCGGCCAGCTCGGTCAGCGCCTCGCCGGACAGGCCCGTCCGGGCCGTGGTCACGTACAGGTCGGTCAGGTCCGGGCCGCCGAACGCGCACGCCGTCGGCTGACCCACCGGCAGCTCGATCTCGGTGTCCAGGCGGCCGTCCGGCGTGTACCGGCGCACCGCCGCCCCGCCCCACAGCGCCACCCAGATCGCGCCCGACGCGTCCACGCACAGCCCGTCGGGCAGGCCGCGGTCCACCTCGACCACGGTCCGGCGGTTGGTCGCGGCGCCGGAGTCCCGGTCGTAGTCCAGGACGTCGATCCGGCGGGTCGCCGAGTCCACGTAGTACATGGCGGTGGCGTCCGGGCTCCAGCCGATGCCGTTGCTGACGCGCACGCCGTCCACCACGACCTTCGCGTCGCCCGACGGCTCGACGCGCACCAGCCAGCCGCCGGGGTCCTCGTCGTAGCGCATGGTCCCGGCCCACAGCCGGCCCGCCGGGTCCACCGCCGCGTCGTTGCCGCGGTAGCCGTCGCGGGCCCAGTAGACCAGCCACGTCTTGGCGCCGTCCGGGTCCAGAAGGGCGATGCCGTCGCGCAGGTTCAGCACCAGGCCGCCACGCGTCCGCGGCTTGGCCGCGCCCACGTGCTGGGGGACGTCGAGGACCGCGTCCTGGTCGCGCGCGGGGGAGTAGCGGTGCACCTCGCTGCGCAGGACATCGACCCACAGGAGGGTGCCGCTGCCGTGGTCCCACGTGGGACCTTCCCCCAGTTCGGCTTCCGCCCGCACCGCAACGTCGATCGACACCGGGACAGCCTAGGCTCCGCGACGGCCCCGCCCGACCGGATCGGTGTGACTTGCTACACCGTCGAGCCGCCGAATCCACCCGGATGGCCGCGCGCCGGCGACGGCAACCGTCCGCGCCCCCGACCGGTAGTACCGGCCAGGCGGTCGCGCGGAGGGGGACCGAGTGGAAGCACCCGAGGGGTTTCTGGCGGGCGCCTCGCCGCGCCCTGCTGGGCACCGCGTACCTGTTGACCCGCGACGCCGGGCACGCCGAGGAACCCGCCGACGTGCTGCCCGAACCGACCGGCCCCGCAGAACGCGGTGGACGAGCACGACTGGCTGTGGCGCCTGCGCGGCACCTCGCCGCGCCGCCGGCGGGCCGTGCTGGTGCTGCGGCTCTCCGAGGACGGAGGCGGGGACCGGGCTGCGGCTGGCCGTCGCCCGGCGCGTCCCCCATCGCCGAGTACCCGATGCCGCCCGCGCCGGAGCAGCCGGTCGAGGCAGCGCGGCGAGTGGGCGGTGATGGTCGAGGTGGGTGGCTGAACCGGCGTCCCGGACCACGCCGAACGCACGTAGCCTGGAAGCGTGCACCCGGCCCCTGTGGCGCAGAAGTCGCCCGCCCAGCGCGTGATCCCGCCCCGACCGCTGCTGTCCGCGGTCGTCGTGGCGGGGTTCGTCGGGCTGCTGTTCGTGGTCGAGGCGATCGACACCGTGCTGTTCGGCGCGCTGGACGACGACGGCGTGATCCCGCGCGACTTCACCGAGTGGGACAACATCATCTGGGCGCCGATGCTGCACGGCGGCTGGGAGCACCTGACCGGCAACGCCGTGCCGCTGCTCATCCTGGGCTTCCTCGCCACCTCCGGCGGCATCAAGCAGTTCGCCCAGATCACCGTCGTCATCTGGCTGACCGCGGGCCTGGGCACCTGGGTCGTCGGCGCGGCCGGCAGCCACATCGGCGCGTCCGGGCTGGTGTTCGGGTTCCTGGTGTTCCTGCTGGTGCGCGGGCTGTTCGTGCGCTCGCCGTGGCAGATCGTGGTGGCGGTGGCGGTGTTCGCCGCCTACGGCGCGGTGCTGTGGGGCGTGCTGCCGGGCCAGCCGGGCATCTCCTGGGAGGGGCACCTGTTCGGCGCGCTCGGCGGGGTCCTCGCGGCCTGGGGCGTGGCGCGCGACGCGAAGCGGGCGGGGGTCGCGTGAGCGCCGCCGACGCGCCCATCGGGATCTTCGACTCCGGCGTGGGCGGGCTGACCGTCGCACGGGCGATCATGGACCAGTTGCCGCAGGAGAGCATCCGGTACGTCGGCGACACCGCCAACGGCCCGTACGGCCCGCTGCCCATCGCCCAGGTGCGCAAGCACGCCCTGGAGGTGGCCGACCGGATCGTGGAGGACGGCGCCAAGCTGCTCGTCATCGCCTGCAACACCGCGTCGTCGGCGTGCCTGCGCGACGCCCGCGAGCGCTACGACATCCCGGTCGTGGAGGTGGTGCTGCCAGCCGTGCGGCGGGCCGTCGCCACCACCCGCACCGGCCGGGTCGGCGTGATCGGCACGCAGGGCACCATCGCCTCCGGCGCCTACCAGGACGCGTTCGCCGCGGCCCGGGACGTCGAGGTCACCGCCGTGGCGTGCCCGAGGTTCGTGGACTTCGTGGAACAGGGCACCACCTCCGGCCGCCAGGTCCTCGGCCTCGCCCAGGCCTACCTGGAGCCCCTGCAACGCGCGGAGGTGGACACCGTGGTCCTCGGCTGCACCCACTACCCGCTGCTCACCGGCGTGGTCCAGATCGTCATGGGCGACGGCGTGAGCCTGGTCTCCAGCGCCGAGGAGACGGTGAAGGACGTGGTCCGCGTGCTCAACGAACGCGACCTGTTCCGCAGCGGGCCGCCCGACCTGCGCTTCGCCAGCACCGGCCCGGTGGACAAGTTCACGCGGCTGGCCCACCGATTCCTGCCCGGCCTGGAAAACGCCACCTTCCACCCCCACGAATGACCTGGCACTCTCCAACGGTGCTGTTGACCATCCTCGGCTGCTCGGGCAGCCTGCCGGGGCCGCAGGGCCCCGCATCCGGCTACCTCGTCGAGGCGGACGGCTACCGGCTGGCGCTCGACCTGGGCAACGGAGTGCTGGCGGCGCTCCAGGTGCACTGCGACCCGTTCTCCCTCGACGCACTGCTGTTCTCGCACCTGCACCCGGACCACTGCGCGGACTTCACCACGCTCGCCGTCATGCGCCGCTACCACACCCACCCGCCGCACGACACGTCCGCGCGCAGGCTGCCGGTGCACGCCCCGTCGGACGCGCCGCGCCGCTTCGCCCGCGCCTACGCCGAGAGCGACGAAGAACTCCGCACCGCCGACCTCACCGACGTCTTCGACTTCCACGCCCTGGGCCCGAACCCGACGACCGTCGGCCCGTTCACCATCACCGCGGCCCGCGTCGACCACCCCGGCGAGTGCTACGGCTTCCGCATCGCCACGGCCGGCGCGGTCCTGGCGTTCACCGGCGACTCCGGCCCGTGCGCCGCCCTGCGCTCCCTGGCGGAGGGCGCGGACGTGCTGCTGTCCGAAGCGACCTGGACCCACGCCGACGACCGCCCGCCGGGTGTGCACATGTCCGGCACCGACGCCGGCCGGCTCGCCGCCGACGCCGGCGTGGGCCGACTCCTGCTGACCCACATCGCGCCGTGGACCGACCCGGACGCCGTGTTGGCCGAGGCGAAGAACGAGTTCACCGGACCGGTCGAAGTCGTGCGGCAGGGCGGGAAGTACGAGGTTGACGAGCCGGTCGTGCGGGTATTAGGCGACTGCTTCTGATGGCGCGCCTCCGGCGCGCGGCTCGGCCGCCCGGGAGTCGGCTTGTCGCGCCGCGTTTCCCGCCGATCGAAGAGCGTGATCGTCGGGAAAGGCGGCGCGACAAGCCGACGCGGCCTCGCGGAGCCGTTGGGCCGGAGTACGAGGTTGACGAGCCGGTCGTGCGGGTATTAGGCGGCCATGGCACTTGATGTCGTCGAGCTGATCCTGAACGACCACCGCAGGTTCGAGGAGTTGTTCCGCGAGCTGCGCGACCGCTCCTCGGACCGCCCCGCCCTGCTGGGCGAGCTGGCCGCGCTGCTCGTCGCCCACGCCGAGGCCGAGGAGGCCGAGGTGTACCCGGCGTTGAAGCGGTACAAGGAGGTGGACGGCGACGAGGTCGACCACGGCGCGGAGGAGCACGCCGAGGGGCACCAGGCGCTGCTGGCGCTGATGGAGGTCGCCGACACCGCGTCGGAGGAGTGGGAGGACAAGCTGGAGGAGCTGGTCGAGGCGCTCAACCACCACGTCGACGAGGAGGAGCGCACCATCCTCAACGACGCCCGCGAGCAGGTGCCCGCCGAGCGCCGCGCCGAGCTGGCCAAGGCCTTCCACGCCGCCCGGCAGGAACAGCTGGACGACGACTGCGGCGACATCGAGCACGTGCGCAAGATCGCAAGGGCCACCGCCGACCGCATCGACTAACGTCGGTGGCGTGTCGAACGTCGAGGTGCGCCGGGTCGGACAGCACGATTTCGTGGCCACGAACGACCGGGGCGCGTCCGTGCGCGTCGGCCGGGCGGGCGCGGAGGGCGCGTTCACGCCCGTCGAGCTGCTGCTCGCGGCGGCGGCGGGCTGCGCGATCGTGACCGCCGAGACCCTGGTGACCCGCCGGGTCGACGGCGAGCTGACCGCGCGGGCGGACGACGTGCGGCCGGCGGGCGCGCACGAGCTGGACGCCGTGCCGGTGACGCTGGACTACGACGTGTCGCGGTTGGACGAAGAGCAGCGCGCCGCGCTGGAAGCCGCCGTGCGGCGGGCGATCGACCAGCTCTGCACGGTCACCCGGACGCTGAAGAAAGCCCCGCCGACCCCGTTGCACACGCCCTGATCGGCCCGACCCGGACGGCGAGCGGCTACTGGCCCACGCCGGTCCACACCGCCGTCGAACCGCTGTGCCCGATGCGGACCGTCTGCACCGTCGCCGCCGCGCCGGCCGCGACGACCAGCACGGCCACCACCACCGAGATCCGCCGCCACGTCCTCGGCACGTTCGTGTCGTCCGCGGCGGCCGTCCGCTCGCGGTCCGCCAGCCGGCCCGCCACCAGCAGCGCCACGACCACCACGAAGAACCCGAGCGCGAACGGCAGCAGGTCGTTGCCCAGCTCGGCGTGCCGCTGGATCAGCGGGTTCTCCAGCCCCGCCAGCCGCGCCTCCAGCTGCTCGCCGGTCTTCTGCGCGGGCAGGACCGCGCCCACGCCGAGCACCGTGACACCCAGCAGCGGCCACGCGTAGCGCTGCCGCCACCGGGGCACCACCGCCAGGGCCGCGGCGGCCACCGCCGCCAGCGGCAGGAGCACCACGACCGCGTGGACCAGCAGCGGGTGCGCCGGCAGACCGAAGATCGTCACCAGGTCGTCTGCGAGTGCCATGCCTCTCCCTACGCCAGTGGGACGTTCCCGGGTTCAGCGCCTTAGGGTAGTGCCGTGCTGAGGACCGATGGCAGGAACGACGACGTGCTGCGCGACATCCGGATCACGCGGGGCTACCAGCAGTGGCCCGCGGGTTCGGTCCTGATCGAGTTCGGCAACACGCGGGTGCTGTGCGCGGCGAGCGTGACCGAGGGCGTCCCCCGGTGGAGGTCGGGATCGGGCCTCGGCTGGGTGACGGCCGAGTACGCCATGCTCCCGTCCGCGACCCACAGCCGCAGCGACCGCGAGTCGGTGAAGGGCCGCATCGGCGGTCGCACCCACGAGATCTCCCGGCTGATCGGCCGGTCCCTGCGGGCGTGCATCGACCTGGCGGCGCTGGGCGAGAACACCATCGTCATCGACTGCGACGTCATCCAGGCCGACGGCGGCACCCGGACCGCCGCCATCACCGGCGCGTACGTGGCCCTGGCCGACGCCGTCACCTGGCTGGGGGCCGCCGGCCGCCTGGCCGACCCGCAGCCGCTGTCGTGCGCGGTGTCGGCGGTGTCGGTGGGCGTCGTGGACGGCCGGGTCCGGCTGGACCTGCCCTACGAGGAGGACTCGCGGGCGGAGGTGGACATGAACGTCGTCGCCACCGACGCGGGCACGCTGATCGAGGTCCAGGGCACCGGCGAGGGCGCGACCTTCGCCCGGTCCACTCTGGACAAGATGCTGGACCTGGCGTTGCAGGGCTGCGCGGAGCTGAACCGGCTGCAGTCCGAGGCGCTGGCCCAGCCCTACCCCGGTGTGCTGCCCGAGCCGAAGGGCAAGAAGAAGTGAAGCTCCTGCTCGCCTCCCGCAACGCCAAGAAGCTGGGCGAACTGCGCCGCATCCTCGCCTTCGAGGGCCTGGAGGGCATCGAGGTGCTGGGCCTGTCCGACGTGCCGGAGTTCCCGGAGGCGCCGGAGACCGAGCCGACGTTCGAGGGCAACGCCCTGCTCAAGGCGCGGGACGCCTTCAACGCCACCGGCCTGCCGTCGGTCGCCGACGACTCGGGCATCGCGATCGACGCCCTCAACGGCATGCCCGGCGTGCTGTCGGCCCGCTGGTCGGGCCGGCACGGCGACGACCTGGCCAACCTGGAACTGGTGCTGGGCCAACTGCGCGACGTGCCCGACGAGCGGCGCGGCGCGGCGTTCGTGTGCACGGCGGCCCTGGTCGGTCCGGACGGGCTGGAAGTCGTGGTGCGCGGCGAGTGGCGCGGCGAGATCACCCGGGAACCGCGCGGCGCCAACGGCTTCGGCTACGACCCGATCTTCCGGCCCGAGGGCCGCGACGTCACGTCGGCCGAGCTGACCCCGGAGGAGAAGGACAAGCTCTCCCACCGGGGCCGCGCCCTGCGCCTGCTGCTGCCCGAGCTGCGCAAGCTCAACGCCGGCGGCTGATCTCCACGCCGGAACGGTTCGCGCGGCACGCCGCTACGTTCGCAGGTGCTCCAGCATCGCCTCACGTCGTCGCGGCGATCGACACGACACCCACCCCCGCGGCAATCAGCGCCATGCCCACGAGCACGGCGGGCGAGATGGGGTCGGCGAACAGCACGCGGCCCATGACGGCCACGAGCGCGATGCCGCCGCCCGCCCACACCGCGTAGGTGATCGCGACCGGCAGCCCGAGCCGGATCACCTGGGACTCCAGGTAGAACGCGGCGGCGTAGCCGGTGATCAGACCGACGGTGGGGAGGGTCTTGGTGAAGCCGTCGGAGGCCTTCAGGCACAGCGTGGCGAAGACCTCGAAGCCGATGGCGAGGGTGAGCAGGATCCACTTCAACATGTCGGGTGTCCCGAGCGGTTGTGTTCGGTTGTGGGAGGCGTCGGCGCAACGCCCGCGTCAACCGCCGCGAGTGGGGAAGTGGACCCGGATGACGAACTTGGAACGGGGGGCGTCGGGTGTCGTCGCGCGACACACGGTTATCACCCTTACAGAGGTCTGAGCGGCCCTCGTGGCCTGTCCTCGACTCCCAGTGTACCCGCCGCGCGGCGTTCCGGCGGCGGGTACGGCCTGGTCAGGCGGGCAGCTCGCGCAGCAGCTTGGCGACGTGGCCGGTGGCGCGCACGTTGTACATCGCCTTGGCGACCTTGCCCTCGGGGTCGATCAGGAAGGTCGAGCGGATCACACCCATGACCGTCTTGCCGTAGTTCTGCTTCTCCCCGAACGCGCCCCACTCGGCGAGCACCTTGCGCTCGGTGTCGGAGAGGAGGGGGAAGTTGACCCCTTCGGCCGCGGCGAACTTGGCGAGCTTCTCCGGCTTGTCGGGTGAGATGCCGACGACGTCGTACCCGGCGGACGCGAGCTCCCCGATGCTGTCCCGGAAGTCGCAGGCCTGCTTGGTGCACCCGGGCGTGCCGGCGGCGGGGTAGAAGTAGACCACCACGGACCGGCCGAGGTAGTCGGAGAGCGAGACGGGCTTGCCCTCGCTGTCGGGCAGGGTGAACGCCGGGGCCTGGTCGCCAACGGACAGGCGCTTCTGCTCGGTCATGCGCCAACGCTACAGGTGCGCCCGGCCAAGCCCTCCCGACACCCGCCACCAAGCCCCACGGAGGGCGACCAAACCACAGAACTCCTTTCGCGCCGCAGGCGCGCCGCTTTTGAAGGGCTGCCAAGCCAAGGAAGGGCCTCGGTTCGTTCCCCGTACGGCCTGGGCGCAGCCCAACCGCGC